>JAISSN010000167.1 GCA_031273105.1 Holophagales bacterium
CGGATGGGTCAATGGTGGCGGCGGTATAGACAAAGAACAGCGGCGCGAAAATTATTACCACTTGTTGAATCATTTCTTCAAGGGAGCGGCCTTCCCGCTTTTGCAGTGACTCCACGTGAGAATGCTCAACTATCAGGCCCGCGGCATAAGCGCCGACGATTGTGGCCAGGCCCACGAGGTTTCCCAGATAGGCCATCGTGAAGGCAAAGGCGAGGGCTAGGGGCGACAGGAGTTCCGCGCTTTTAAGGCGCGATAAGAATTGGAAAATTTTTGCCGAGAGCCATCGCCCCGCAGTCAGGGCAAGGGCCAGGAACAAAAGCGCCAACCCCAGCGTCTTGCCTAATTCCCCCCAGGGAAGCGCTCCGCCGGCGGTAGTGGTTGCAACGGCAAGTCCTGAAACGGCGACCAGCACCAGCAGGCCCAAAACATCGTCAATGACGGCGGCGCCGATTATGACCCTGCCAGCTTGGGAATCGGCCTCGTGTCTCTCCCTCAAAACCTGGACGCTGATGCCTATTGACGTGGCGCAAAGGCAGGCGCCTATAAATAAATCAACGGCGTATGGCGTTTCCGGGGGCAAGAGGAAATACGCCGCCATTAAGCCCAGCGCCATAGGCACTATGACGCCGACGACGGCCACGCGAAGAGAGGCCCAGCCCACCTTGAGCATCTGCGGGACTGACGACTCCAGGCCCACCATGAACATTAAAAGTATAATGCCGATGTAAGAAATCAAATGGGCGCCGTCGCTTTTGGCGACATTTGGAAAGCCGCAGAAAACCTTTGGCAAAATAGCCAAAACCACGCCCATTAACAACTGTCCCGCAACGGCGGGCAGCTTCAGGCGCGCTGCCAGCTCTCCGCCTATTTTGGCCGCCACCCACAACAGGGCCAGCAGGATGAGGGTTGAGGCCAATGGGTCGGATACCAGCATTGCGTAAGGCACGTTTGCTCCTTGAAATGGTTAAATTGCCTTGCGGTCAGTACAAGTCAAATGACTATAAGTATCAGACGCCCATGCCGTGCTTTTGCATAATAGCTTGCCTCTGGGCGTCAAATTCCGCTTGGGTGATCAACTGGGAGTCAAACAGGTCTTTCAGGTCTGTCAGCTCTTCCTTGAGGCTCTTTGCCGGAGCTTGCGGGATTTGTTGGGTTTGCTGAGTTTGTTGCGCCCCCTGCTGCTGGGCGCCTATGGCCTGTCCCAGCTGTCCCGCCACGATATTGCCTATGCCAAGGCCAACGCCCAGGCCCATGCCCGCCCCGGCCAGGCCGCCCGGGTTTTCCGCCGCCTTTGGAATGGATTCGGCGACCTGCATCTGGGTAAAAGCCCCCATCACCGGCGCCATGATGCCGACGTTAGTGCGTTTGTCCAGCATGGCCTCCACTTCGGGCGGCAGGCTGATGTTTTCGATAAAGAATTTGGCGCACTCCAGACCCATGGTCTGAAATTCGGGGTCCATCTTCTGGCGCAGCAGATCGCTTAAATCATTGTACTGGGCGGCTAAATCCAGGGCGGGTATCCTGGCTTCACCAAGGGCGTCGGCGAACCTGGTCACGATGCTCTTTCTGAGCTGATCCTGTATGTCGGCCACGGTGAAAAGCCCGCTCGTCCCGACGACGTTCTTCAGAAAGTTTTTACTGTCAACAACGCGTATGGAGTAAATGCCGAAGGCCCTGACGCGCAGCATCCCAAAATCAGCGTCGCGCATCATTATGGGGTTGGGGGTTCCCCAGCCCAAATCATTGAATAGTTTTGTATTGAGAAAATAGACGTCCGACTTAAACGGGCTTTCAAAGCCGTACTTCCAGCCCTTGAGCGTTGCCAGAATGGGCAGGTTTTTGGTGTTCAGCGTGTGTGTGCCGGGCCTAAAGCAATCGGCAAACTGACCTTCGTTTACAAAAACCGCTTCCTGGCTCTCCCTCACCACCAGTTTCCCGCCGTTTTGAATTTCCTGGCCCCTCATCGGAAAACGCCAGGCCATCGTGTCGTTGGAATCATCCAGCCACTCAATGACGTCAAGAAATTGCGCCTTGCCCCAACCCAGTATGCTCATGCCGAACCCTCACAAAAAACACTTTGAATCATAGCACCATAGAGCCGTTCAACTGCGATAAATGAGAATCAATCTTACACATAGACTAACACGCAGAATTTCCATATTTTTCAATGCTTTCGTGGATGTTTTCCATGCTCGTTTGAAGCCTCAAAAACCGCCCCGTACTCGAACCATGCTCAAAATACGTCCCTGAAAAACCGTTGGTTCTTTATTTAGCACATGCCGCAAATATCCTCCAATTCCTCCACAAGCCATATTTCTCAAGGGTTTCTTGCCTCCACATATCCTCCACCCATCCTCAGGGCCAGATTGAGCCTTTCGGTTACACACTTAAAGATTCTATCATTGCAGAAAGCCTTGTCGTAAATATCCAAGCCCAGTCAACACACCACCACACTCAAGTACACAGCGTCCCTATCCTCCTGCGTTATCCCCAGGTATCTCTTTGTTATCTCAAAGGACGAGTGGTTGAATAGGTCCATCAGCATCACGGGCTGCACGCCAGCTTTCCAGGCGAAGTAGCCGAAGGTCTTTCGGAGGGAGTGGCAGCTTATCCTGCCCACAGCCCTTACAGCCACAGCCGCCGCCTTGATTATCCGCCACGCCTGGCTCCGGCAGATAGGCTCCGCCTCTTTCCGGTTATTGGCAAAGATGTAATCTCCCCGCCTTTCCCTCATGCACAGGCGCAGGGCCTTCAATAGTCTCTCATTGATGGCTATGACCTTTTCTTTTCCAGTTTTCTTTTCAGTAAGCGCAAGGTGGGAGCGGAACCTGCCGCTTTCAAAGTCAAAAACGTCAGTCCAGCGCAGACCAAGAAAATCAACGCTCCGCAATGCGGTGTTCACGCCCAGGATTATCAGGAGATAGTTCCTCCCATTGCCCAGCCTGAGCCAGTAATTAGCCATCTGCCTTACCTGCTTCCTGTTTCTGATAGGTTCTGATGTTGCCATAGGCTCCTTTCATAAATTACAAATGATGAATAATACATCATTATTCACATGAAAGATAGCCGCGCATCGGGCCTGTCCAGTGTAATTCAAGTACCGCGTGGCATAAAGAACAGCCTGGGTCTCCATCACTTTCTGAATCAAAATTGCGCTTTTCAATTTTGATTCAGAAAGTGATATTAATAATTCAATATCTGTTGTCAAAAACCTTGTGATGAAACACTTTGTATAAAGTGTTGCAAAAGAGATTCTGCTACAAGAATGTAGAACCCGCAACAACTAATTTGTTCCAGATACTTTTTTCCGCGAGCCATTCAGAAAAATGTACGGACGCGACAGGCCAGGGCCAGTCTCTAAATCGGCTGTGATCCTCTGTTTGTAAGGGTTGAGCGGGTTTTTCGGATGCAACGCTTTATACAAAGTGTCGCATACCAAAGCATTGTGTCCAGTGAACGAGCAACAGAAAGATAAACAAACAGTATATGCCGCAGGCCGAGCGACAGAGTTACCAGGTGACAGCGCCGCCAAAGGGCACTTTTATTTTCAGTTTTCGTAAAGAGGTGTGTGAAGTGAAACTGACCGATGCCATTCCGATTCGCAATGACTGTCCATCCTGCGGCCTATCCGGCGATGTTAAGATCTTCGCCCGGAGAACTG
>JAISSN010000008.1 GCA_031273105.1 Holophagales bacterium
AGGGCAATCCACTCCATCCGCCGGGCTGGCCGGGGTTTTCTACCACACCTATCTGTGCATGGGCGGGATAAGCGTGATAGCCGCCCTGATTTTCCTGTTTATACGCCGTGAAAGCGGCAGGGAAGACTAAATATAGCAATTCCGGTTCAAAATCGCGTTCCGCAATTTTGAACCGGAAAGTAGCGCTGGGTGCATGACATAACCCTTTTCCACGAAATACGCGTTATTACGTACCGAGTTTGGATCATTGCACAATGCTAGTATTTAAGGGAAGCGCTATAATTAACACTATACAAAACGCGCAATTTCTTCCATTTGCTTGCGCTGTTTTGGCCTCACGTTGTCGCTGGCCGGGTAGCCCAGGGCAATAAGGCCGGCAAACCGCTTTTCTATGGGGATATTCAACAACGAACAGAGCTTTTCGCGGTCGTACAGGCCGATGATCAAACTGCCCAGGCCAAGGTCTTCGGCGGCATAGCAAATTGTCACCACAGCGCCGCCCAAGTCGCCCTTGGCAAAATACTGGCTGTCCAGCATTGCGCGCAACTGGGGCATTAATACGGCGTGTTCTTCCAACACCACGATAAATGCTCCGGCTTTAGATACGTATTCATTTATACCAAGGCGCTGGGCGCATTTTGCCACTTCCAGCACAAGCTGGGGGTCTTCAACCGCCACAAAACTCCAGGGTTGGGAGTTGCAGGCCGAAGGCGCAAGCCGGGCCGCCTCTATGCACTGAGCTAGCTTTTCGTGTTCAACCGGCCTGCTTGAAAATTCGCGGCAGCTTTGGCGGCGTTTGCAAAGATCAATGAAGTTGCTCATTCTATATTCTCCTTACGCTCTGTCATTATATAGCAATTTCACAAATGGTAGCCCACACTCACAATCTCTATTCCAATCATTAACGCCCTGCTCTTGGACTACGAAAACCAAAACTGCTATAAAGTGAAAGCACACTCGCGCAAAGTAAAGGCCAGAACGGACGAGGCGCTTGGCCCCGCCATTGCAAAGGCTCTGGATGCGATTACACCCGAAGACATTGAAGGCTGGATTAGAGATTGCGGCTATGGACTACAATAAATTGAAGTGCTATCAAACCAGATTCGTGGTTTCAACATGAACCACCTCGCCTTCCAGGTTGAGAGTACTCATAGCCGACGGCCTGCCCTCCGCCAATCGGCGCATAGCCTGAATGGGGGCCTGTAATTCGTCGGGAACCGTTTCAAAGAACATCACTCCGGCGCGATATTCCTGGGGACGGACGCTCTGAATTTTTAATTCGGCCAACTGGCGCTGGTCAACCGTGTTTGGAGCTTCTGTCATCAAACAGCGGGCCTGGGCGGTTTTGGGAAAGGCTATGACTTCGCGGATGTTGTCAACGCCCGCCAATAACATGACCAGACGATCCATGCCCAGGGCAATTCCTCCGTGGGGCGGCGCGCCGTAACTGAGAGCGTCCAGCAAAAAGCCGAATTTTTCTCTTGCTTCGGCCTCGCCTATGCCTATCGCCCTGAACATCTGGCTCTGGGTTTGGGCGTCGTGGATGCGTATGGAGCCGCCGCCGACTTCGTAGCCGTTTAACACCAGGTCGTAAGCCTGGGCGCGGCAGGCCCCGGGGTTTACGCCCAGCAGTTCCATGTCGCTGGGGTGGGGGCTGGTGAACGGATGGTGGCAGGCCACAAAGCGATTGCTCTCCTCGTCCCACTGGAATAATGGAAAGTCAACAACCCACAAAAATTCAAAGCGGTCTTTTTCGATCAGGCCAAAATCCCCGGCAAGCCTCACGCGCATGTCTCCCAGAACCCTTGAAGTCTGGTCGTCGGCGCCGACGGAGAAAATGAGCAAGCCCAGCGCCTCATGGGAAGGCTCGCCCGCCGCCTGCCATTCGGCGGGCAAAAAGGCTTGTTTCAGGGCCGCTTCCAATTCCGGCGTTAAAAACTTTTTGAAGCTGCTGGATAACCCTTCACTGCCCCACCTGATGTAGGGGAGGCCGCCCGCGCCCAGGCGCTTGGCCTGCTCCTGGTATGCGTCCAGTTGCTTGCGGCTGGCGTTGCCCGCCTTTTCGCCGGGGAAAAAAACGCCCCTCACCCTGCGCTGGCCGCCGCTCTCCGCCGCTGCGCGGAATAGATTGAATTCGCTGCTGGCAAAGCGCGCCGTGATGTCCTGAATTTTAATTTTGCAGCGCAGGTCGGGCTTATCCGAGCCATACCACTCCATGGCGTCGCTGTATGACAGGCGCGGAAATGGGGCCGCCGCCGTACGACGGGCCAGGGCCGCCAGCTCCACCATCAGGCCCTCTATCATTACCTGTATGTCGCTTTGACGCGCAAAGCTCATTTCCACGTCTATCTGGGTAAATTCCGGCTGGCGGTCGGCCCGCAGGTCTTCATCCCTGAAGCACCTGCAAATCTGTATGTAACGCTCAAAACCCGACACCTGAAGCAGTTGCTTGTACAACTGCGGGCTTTGGGGCAGGGCGAAGAATTCGCCCGGATGCACGCGGCTAGGCACCAGATAATCCCTAGCGCCCTCCGGTGTGGAACGCCCCAGGACGGGGGTTTCAAACTCAATAAAATCATTTTTGCGAAAATATGCCCTGGTGACATTGGCGACCTCGCTACGCAGCGCCATATTGCGCTGGAGCTTCTCCCGGCGAAGGTCCAGGAAACGATACTTGAGGCGCAGGTCTTCATTGGCCTCCTGCCCCGCGTCTTCCACCGGAATAGGCGGCGTCTGGGCTGTGTTGAATATCTTTAAGTCTATCAGGCGGATTTCAATATCCCCGGTGGGCATGTTGGGATTTATGGATTCCCGCTCGGTTACTATGCCTTCGGCCCCGATGACGTACTCTCCCCTTAAGGCCCTTAGCCTGGCCAGCAGCGTCGGCGAAGCCTGGGTTTCGTCGGCGACCAATTGAGTCACGCCCCAGCGATCACGAATGTCAATGAATATCAAACTGCCCAGGTTGCGTGCGCGGCGGCACCAGCCCAGTAATCTGACATGCTGTCCGACGTCGTCGAGCCTGAGATCGCCGTTGCGATGAGTGCGCTGAAAGTCGCCAAGTTTGTCGAGACGCATGGTTACCGCTTAAGGACAGTCACGCAGTTGGTCACGGAGCTGCCGCCTACGCCGAATGTCACGGCTATTTCCGGCTGTTTGGCTGGCGTAACGCCTACGGCCTGGCCCAGCAGTTGTTTATAGACTGAGGCGTGCATGGATACGCCGGTTGCGCCAACGGGGTGTCCCTTGGCCTTGAGTCCGCCGCTCAGATTAATGGCGCACTTGTCGTTGCGGGTAAAGCGGCCTTCAGCATAATCCGCCCCGGCGCGGCCATCTTTGGAAAGCCCCAGGGCTTCCGTCGTCAGTAACTGATTTATGGTGAAGCAGTCGTGCACTTCGGCAATATCAATGTCCGACGCTGTTATGCTGGCTTCTTCAAAGGCCCTGCGCGCGGCCTCTTTGCCCGCAGCCAGTTCATACATATTCGGTCTGGCCGCTATTGCCATGCGCTCGTTGGCGTGGCCTATGCCCGCTATTTGAACGCTTTT
>JAISSN010000016.1 GCA_031273105.1 Holophagales bacterium
TCTGGACGAAATCCACAGGTATAACCGTTCACAACAGGATTTACTGCTTCCCTTCGTGGAGAGGGGCGAGGCCGTGGTCATTGGCGCCACCACGGAAAACCCGGCATTTTATTTAAATCCGGCCCTTCGCAGCCGGTGTCAGTTGATTCCCCTCAACGCTTTAGAACCTGCCAACATTCTCGAAGTCCTGAACCGCGCCTGTTCAACGGTTTATACAGATTATCCAAAGGACGATGAAATCCTGGACTATCTTTCCCACTGGGCCGGCGGCGACTTGAGGGCCGCCCTCACGGGGCTTGAAACCTTTTATGATTTGCCCGAACAAGATCGCTCTCTGGAAATGCTGCGAAGCGTCCTGGGGGGGCGCGTGCTCTTTGATCGGGCGGACGGCCACTACGATTTGGCCTCGGCTTTTCAGAAGAGCCTGCGCGGCTCTGACGCGAACGCGGCGCTGTATTATCTCTCGCGCATGATACAGGGCGGCGAAGACCCCCGCTTTATAGCCCGCCGCCTGATGGTCACAGCCGCTGAAGACGTCGGCAACGCAGACCCCCAGGCCTTCATGCTGGCCGAGTGCGTGAGCAGGGCCGTGGAGCGCATAGGCTGGCCTGAGGCCAGGATACCCCTGGCTCAGGCTGTTGTTTATGTGGCAAACGCGCCAAAGTCAAACGCCACGATCCAGGCCATCAGCGCGGCCTTGAACGCGCCCGACGCCCCGATACCCGATAGCCTGCGCGATTCCCATACTTCAACGAGCAGATCCAGAGGGTACGGAGAGGGCTATTTTTACAGCCACGAGAACTACGAAAAGGAACAGGACTTTCTGCCTGAAAAACTGCGCGGAACTAAGCTATATAACCCCATCCGCCCCCAGGAGCGCAACTGGCGCGACCGCCGCGAGCCTGATCAGACCGTGTTGCAAGCCCTTTGGGACGAGTGGATAAAAAACAATCCCCAAGGCGGAGAACTGCCTCTGGACGCCTGGGCTGAACAGCTAGGCGCAAGCCGCGAAAGCCTGGCCCGTGCCGTCCAGAGGCTTGCCGGGCCGGAGCTTCGCTTTGAGCGCGTGCTGCGCGTCAGGGCGCTGGACGCCTAGTGTCTAGTGTCGCGTCCGTGAATTAAATATGTTATAATATTTCCATGAGTGGATGCATGTATGAGCCTTTTCGCTGGAAATACACTGACGAATCTTCATTACTTAATGCTTACTTAATTGGAAGACGTTACACTAGGAGTTTATGCGATATTTCTGCAAAATACAAATCTATTGACGACACACTCCAGTCAACACATGAGATTGACTGAAATTTAACGCAGTTGAATCTCTCAAGCTGGTTCTTTGTAGGCAAAAACTACCGATTGAAAAAAAAAAAAAAATGAAATATTTTAAACTAATGGCGGACGCAGGTAATAAAAAGGAATACATACGTTCCATTTTTGAAGAGGCTTGCGCCAGGCGAGAATTGCTCGTACTCGTTACGAAGTACCTCAAGTTTAAATCAAACTTTGTTCATTTGAATGGCGACGTAGTACATGCCAGGACGACAACCGGCGGTGAAGACGCATTAAAAATTCTGGACGTCCGCGACCTGGGGCTGCGTTTTCATCATCCCTTTAAGCCGGACTTCCTCGAAGCCAGCACAATGATGCTGGGGCTTGGTTTCCACGAGGGTTTTAAAACCATTACATTCGCGCTTCCGGCAACTATTTACGCAAATGACGGGCGCAAGGCGCCGCGCATAAAGCTTGAAAACGCACACGCCTCATTCAATCTCAGAGGCCGCTGGTTAATTCGGGCTAACGTGATTGACCTTAGCTACTCCGGCGCTCGGCTGGCATTGACTGAGAGTTTGCCGAGAAACGAGCTCAGAGTCAATGATAGAATAATGGTGTCAATATACTTGCCGGACGGCGATTCAATCAACAACGGCGCCATTATCCGCCACATGGAAAACAAGGACTTTGGCATTGAATTTAATCCCGAGCTTCCCGACTCACTCCGGCATTTTCTCTCGACCTTTGCCTTGATAAATCAGGAAAAACAGCGCGAACTCATGGCCGAGCGCGAACTTATAGCCGGTCGCATAGAGCAAAGCGCCGAAGCCGCTATGGCGGACGCGAAAAAAAGAGAAAAAACAGACGAGTGCGGGATACTGTTTGTGACCCGGGACGATGGGCTGAACTCGGCCCTTAACGAGGCGCTTGGCGAGGATCGGAAGTTTTACCGTATTGTCCCCATTGATGCGGATCTGCTCATAGCCCTCTCCCAAAAACCCCAATTGGTCATACTTCACGCGTCCAATAGCAGTACGGCTGAAAGACGGCTGCTGAAATCCCTCGCGGAAATAATTCCATGGGAAATACCCACACTGCTACTGGGAACAGACATAGAAAACGAAGTGCTATTTGAAATCAAACAGGAGTGTAATGTTGTAGCCTCCGCGCTCTGGACGCCTCGCAACACGCTCTTTTTACAACGGTTGGTTTTGGGCATACTGAGAAGATACTATGGATCAGGCGAAAGCCCTATGGCGCCTGCCTAGTAAAAAAGCGGGAACCAAAATTACGCATAAGGATTCGGGCTGTAGGGATCTGGGTTGTAGTAAGGGTCGTGCGCTCTGAGATCGGGATTTGAGTGGGTTCGCTTCCGGGGGCTTTCAGTTACAACGACAGCCGTGTTCTGCGTCTCGTTTGTTTCGTGCTGCATTCAAATTTCCTTTGAAAAACCTGATAATAGCACAATCGGACAACTTGACGCAATGAAGACTTGAATGAGATATTCATTTTGATTAGGCCCTCAAGAAATCAAAAACGGGCAGCCAGTCAACCCCCAATCTTCACTTCAGACTCCACACTGTTTTTAAGCCCAGCGCCAGCCGCCGTCTAATGTGAGGACTTCGCCTGTCAGGAACGGACTGCTGGCCGCGTACTCAATGGCCCTGCACATCTCTTCAGGACTCCCGAGGCGTTTTAGCAGCGTGCGGTTTTGAAGAAAGGCAGGGTTGGCCTCTTCATCCGGCAGCATTGGGCCAATCGCGTGGCCAACCACGCGGATATTCGGGGCCAGTAATTGAGCCAGGCCGTGAACCAGGCACGTCAGACCGGTCTTGGCTGAAGAGTACGGCAAACGGTTTAACAACGGACGGTGCACGCATGTGTCCAAAATGAACTGAATACAGCTTCCTTCTTTGAGACAGGGCGCTAAGGACTGGGCAGCCAGATAGGGAAGCGTGAGGTTGACCAGCCAGGTCTTCTGTAAGTTCGTCACGTCCCATGAACCTATGGGGGCAAAGGGAAAGACGCCGGCAACGATAACTGCCCCGCTCAGGCAAATTCCCTCTCCCCTGAGAGCGTTAATGTCTGTCATCATTCTTGAAGTCAGTTGCGGGTCATTTGCGTCCCAATGCAGACGTCTGACGTTGGCGCGGGTTGACAGCTTTGATAATTCATCATATTCTTCCGGCGCATTGGAGCTTGTCACAGCGAGCTCGTATTTTTCCGCCAATTGTCGCGCCAGCGCCAAACCAAGGCGCTTCGAGCCGCCGACGATTATCCACCATGTCTTTTCATCCATGACAAACCCTCACACCAAGGCTAACTTGAATCCCTCGTTCCACAGTATCCGCTGGCGGCTTTTTTGGACAAGCCTGATAGCCCTTGCTCTGGCCATTGGGTGCTGCTCGCTGGTCCAGTGGGTTTACGCGCCTTCTGATGATCGTTGTTTATGGAGCATTGAATATACAATACCCGATGACCCTTCTGGAACGCATGAGTCAAAGGTGGTCATCAGGTCTGTGAGCCATGAAGGCTCAGCCAATGCCACGGCCCTTGCCATTGGAGACCAGCTCGTTGCGGTACACGATATAAAAGTCCCTGAATACTCAGATAAATTAACCTTGCAGGAAAATCAAAGGCAAATTCTCACCGCCATCAGAAGAATCATAAGTTTTTTAAACTCAATGCCGGATGGGGCAACGGTTCAGTACACCGTCATAAGGGATGGTCAAAGGATAACCCTCCCCGTCGAACTGAAAAAAATATTTGACGCGACAAACGCCCTGTTGCTGTTTACCGGTCTCGTGGCCTGGGCCATTGGACTGTTGGTGGTGCTGTCTTCGCCCCAGCGCAAGATAGCCAGGCACTTTTACTATCTGGGCGTGCTGACCCTCCTCCTGGCGGCTGGGTCTTCCACGAGGGGCGTATATACGTACACCACGTCGGCTGGCATTGGTTTTATCACGGACTTTTGCCGGCTTATATTTAACGCCCTGTTGCCGCCTATGTGGTTTCATTTCTTTCTCAGGTTTCCTTACGGGTTTGAGATAAGAAAATACAGATATTTGTTAATCGGAATATACGCCATCAACATATTGCTGTTGATTCCAGACGCAATATACATGGCGCTTGCCCTGGTTAGTTCCAATGATTCTTTTTGGTTGCTCCGTTTGTTCCTGGACGCGAGTCCCATATCCGCCAACACCCCTGTTAGCAAGTACTTCCAGATAATATTACTAGGCTCAGGCGTCGCTCTCTTTTGCATAGGGTCGTTCAAGGTTCCAGGTAACAGAAGGAAAGCTCTAATGGCCCCGCTGTTGTTTACGGTGGCAATATTTCTAGACATGACGGCGTACCTCTGGATGGCCAAGTCATACGTAAATGCGCCTGATGTTGACTTTTTCTTTCGTTCCAGCCATTACTTCTTTCTGCCGCTGCCATTTTTGCCAATGACTTTTGCGTACGCGATACTGCGTCACGGATTTTTTAACGTCCGCCAGGTGATCGTGCGCTGGCTTACCTATTTTGTATCCCTCGGCGCGCTGATTGTCGCTTACCTGGCAATACTGGCCTGGACGCTTCCAATAGTCATACCGGAAAAAATCAACATGTCGTGGCTCGGGATCATCATGGGGCTTTCAGCCCTTCCCCTGGCCTGGATATTTCGGTGGCTGGTGGCCACGCTACGCCGGAAGTTCAGGAGGGATATCAGCTCCGCGCGCGATATAATGCTGGTGGGTCTGAGGGACGCGAGAAAGCGTTTCTCTGAAAATGACTTGTTGGAGAGTTTGGCAGCCTCAATCCATGAGGCCTATCGCCCTCAGGTGTGCCATTGTCTTCCTGTCACTGGCGCCAGAGTAATCCTGCCCGCCCTGGCCGCTCATGGCGCGGGTAATTCGATTGGGCATAAAGTTGGCGAACTGAAAGAATTCAGGTTGCCCCCGGCCATGCTTCGCCACGCCAAGGAAAACCGTGAACTGGTCTATGGCCTTGGCAGCGATGAATCCGACTGGATTATATCCCAAAGCGCGGCGCTGAGGGCATACATGGACGCACTGGGCACTCAGGTAATGGTTTTATTGATGGCCGGCGACCATCCACACAGCGTTTTGCTGCTGGGGGGAAAATACGCCGAACTAAACTACAGCCGCGAAGACCGCGAACTGCTGCGCGAGGTAGCCATCTCAGCGGGAATATTGCTTGAATCCGCCATAATGCACAAGCGGCTGATAGACAAAACCCGCCTTGATCAGGAGTTGCAGGCCGCCAGAAACATTCAGGAATCGCTTATTACATTAACGCCTCCAGACATTCCCGGCTTCCAGATGGCCTCAAGGCTGCTTCCGGCAATGGAAACAGGCGGCGACCTGCTCTGGGTCAAAGAGCGCGCCCCGGGTCGTTGGATTGCCGCGGTCGGGGATGTCAGCGGCAAGGGTCTGCCCGCTGCCATATACATGAGTCAGTCCATGGCTCTGCTCAACTTTGCGGCTCGTAACCCGGAGGTCTCTCTGGAAAAGGTTCTTGATGGGATGGATCACGCCCTGCGAAGCCTGATGAGTCCAAAAGACTTCCTGACGCTCTGCATAATCGAATGGGACACGGCCGGACGTTTTAAGGTTGTCAGGGCAGGACACCCGCCGCCCATACATTTGTGCGGCGCGTCAAACAGCGGCCCGATTTCCCTCGCGCCGCCCGGCCTTGCGCTGGGGATGAGGCCGGCCAGCCCGATAAAATGGCACGCCTGCGAAGGAATGCTTCAGCCAGGCGACTGGTTGGTCATGTACAGCGACGGTCTCACAGAAGCAATGGATCAAAAAGGAAACCTGTACGGCACAGACCGCTTAAAGGCCCAACTAAAGCGTTTTTGGGGTACCGGTTCACTCAGAGCCGCGTGTGAAGCCATTTTTATGCAAGTAGCGGCATTTGAGGTTCAAAACAAGGACGACATGACGCTATTCATTTTGGCGAGGGAGAAAATATGAAAAACGAACCAGAACAATTTAAGGGTTTCAGGCGTCGGCTCCGTTTAGCGCAGTTCAACTTGAAGAAAGCAGGACGCTCTGAGCCAGGAGTTGCTTGCAAATCATGGTCGCGAGGCAACGATGGAAGGGCCGTGTCCGCCGCCATGCAAGCGTCACAGGCTAAACTTGCGATGGTCGTCGTAGTATTGCTGTGCCTTCAGTTAGCATTTCTCTGGCTTCAAGGCTCGCTGCTGAACCGCCAGCGAGCCGAAATTGTCAATCTCAGGTCTGAAATTCAAAAACTGACCATAACCTTAAACGAAATTATTATAGCCGATGAAACGGGCTACACAACGCCGGTTCAAGGCCCCGGGTCGCATTCCAAACGCTTGCGCATGGATCGCGCGGCTCAGAGCAATGAAAAATTACTATGCGGCGGGCAGGAATAATAAAATGGATTTATCGCGGTTTTTAGACCTTGTAAGAAACTACGGCTGGCAGGGAATGGCCCTTTGGGGCGCGTTGCTGGCCCAGGCTATCCTGTGGGTGGGTTTGTTGCGACTTCACCTTGCCGTAAAACGCGAAGACGCCCCCTGGGACGAGTGTGTCGGAAAAATCCGCAGCGCCTGCCTGCGCAAAACTGGCGGCGAGACTGAAACGGAAATCCTGAAAGGACACAGCTACGCGCCGCTTGCTGATAAGCTCATAGCCCTCCATTTTGAAGACGCAAGGGGCGACATTTTTGTGCGCTGGCTGCTATTGCGCTGGAAAATCATAGAAGGACTGCGCCCCTATTGGATAAGGTGGGGACACCTGTTGATTGGCTTTGGCGTCGTCGTCTGGTTTATATATGGCCTGGATATCGGCCTTGAGCAGTTAAAGCGAACTCCTTGCGACCCGCGCCTGCTGTGGGTCTGGTTGGGATGTTCAATGGTCATTGCCTGGAGGCTGGTGAGGCTACAGGGAAATTTAGAGCGCGTTCAGCGGGCGCTCCTGGCGCCGGAAAGGGATGAATAAAACGCCTGCGCTGATCAAACGCGTTCAGGCCATATTGAGACAGGCGCAACATTATGTGGCATAAGTGCAACAAAAACCAGGTTGCTGTTTCTATAACATCTCTATTATCAAGTATTTGCGTTTTGGAATGACTATTGCTCATACACGGCTGAGGTAAACATGCCTGCGCATAAGGTAGTCAATCCAATCACTTCAGTCAGTCCGGTCAATCCAGTCAGAACACTGGCTGAGTCCTTTACGCTGACCGGGCGCGGCCTGCATGGAAACAAGCCGTGCAGCGTCACCGTGACGCCTGCGGAACAAGGCGGGCTGCGGTTTCTGCACGTCCCCACGGGCGTAATAATACCCGCAAAGGCCGATTACGCAGGCGATTTATCACTGGCTACAACATTGGTTAAAGACGGAGCGCGGTTGCAAACCGTCGAGCATATCCTATCCGCCCTTTACGGGCTTGGCGTTGACCACGCGCTGATCAGAGCGGATGGCGGGGAACTCCCCATATTGGACGGCAGCGCAGCCCCGTGGACCAAGGCTATCAGCCAGGCGGGATTAAAAGACTTGCCTGGCGCCAGGCGCTGCATGAGAGTGTTGCGCCAGGTTGAAGTACAGAATGAAAACCGCTATGTTTGCGTCAGTCCCCACAGGGGTCTGAGGCTGAGTTGCGCCATTGACTTTCCCTGTTCAGCCATTGGCCGTCAGTCTCTGGAATTGATCGTAACTCCAGGCAATTACAGGCGCGAGTTGGCCGAGGCCCGTACTTTCTGCCTCAAAAGCGAAATTGACGCCATGCAAAGCAGGGGCATGGCTCTGGGCGGAAGCCTGGACAACGCCGTAGTATATGACGATGACGGCTGCCTGAATGAGCGCCTGCGTTTTGAAGACGAAGCCGTCCGCCATAAGATGCTGGACCTGGTCGGAGACCTTGCCCTGCTGGGCGCGCCCCTGATGGGGTATGTCGAGGCCCGCGCCGCCGGACACGCCATGCACGTAGCCCTGGTAAAGAAACTTCTCTCGGAACCGGACGCCTGGACCATTGCTGAAGCAGAGCCGATCCCTGTACGCGGCGGGATGTTCCGGCCTGGTTTCGCCCATGCCCATGCCCATGCCCATGGCCTGGCGGCTGTTTAGAGCAATCTGGGGCATTAGCGCGTCAGACTCGCCATTGAACCGGAATTGGCAGGTACACGCACCTATTTCTAACCCCCCGCAAATAATGCTTGACGTCTGGCATTTTCACTGAGATAATGAATGTCCTGCGATGCGGGCGATTAGCTCAGCCGGTAGAGCGGTTGCTTTACACGCAACATGTCGGCGGTTCGAGTCCGTCATCGCCCACCATTTTTAAAATGCTTTTTTGAAGTTCTTTGAAAACAATATCAGGGGGCTGTAGCTCAGTCGGTTAGAGTGACGGCCTGTCACGCCGTAGGTCGCGGGTTCGAGCCCCGTCAGCCCCGCCATTAGCATTCGCGGAAATACCAGTATTTGCCGCCTCGGTTTCGCCTGAAAACGCCTGCAGGCAGACGCCTATGACTATTACTATCAGGGCGGCCCATCGCATTTTTGGTATTGCTTCGCCAAGGTAAAATCTGGCCATCAGGGCGACGCAGACAAAACCCAGGGCCATGAATGGAAAGGCGAAATTCGCGGGCGCAATTTTGAGCGCGCCTGCCCAGACCACGACGCTGACTGCGTAACAGGCCAGACAGGTAAGCATCCAGGGGTGAAGAAAAAGCCTCGTCAAAGAAGCCAGCCCCCACTCCATGCCCGCTGCGCCCACCGCTTTTTTCATGGCTATCTGGGCAAAGGCGTTGAGCAGGACGCCTGCAAGGATCAGGGGGATGGCTTTCATGTACGAGGGCATCAAGACACCTTTAACAGGAATTGCAGAATAAGCGTGCACCCTTTATATAGCCGTTCAACTTTTTCAAAGTTGAACGGCTGTACTTGGTGGAGCTGAACGGGATCGAACCGTCGACCTCTGCAGTGCGATTGCAGCGCTCTCCCAGCTGAGCTACAGCCCCACAGGAATGTATAGTTTGCATCGCTTTTGTTGGTTAGTCAATGTTCACTGAGGTATAGTCGTTCAACTTTGAAAAAGTTGAACCGCGCGGTGCGCGCAGACTGCGCTGATAGTGTAGCGAGCCGCCGACAGGCGGGGAGAGAAACGGGAAGCGCAGACGTATCTTGAATACTGCAAGACGCTTCTCAAGTTGAATCACTATA
>JAISSN010000032.1 GCA_031273105.1 Holophagales bacterium
AGACACTAAAAAGTAAGCTGATTAGCAATAATCTCGTGTAAGGCCCAAATCAACGTAAATACATGATAACAATATACTTGTAGATGATTTTCTATAACTCAAGTGTCAAAGTCGGGATATTAGACAAATTTGCCAGCCGTGAAAAAACAATATGCTTGATAATACTAGTTTGTATCCATTTTCCTTTCATCGCAGCATGAAACTTGCAGGGCTGGTTTTTGAGCATATTTTGAGTACGCTTGAAAGCCTGTTTTTCCACACGTTTCCACTGGAGGACAATATGGCGCGTACAAAGCGGAGCGCGAAGTTAGACACCTATAGCCTTTCCGGTTCAAACCCGCGTTCAGCAGTCAGGAGTGCTTGTGATGCTATAACTGCGGCTTTGAACCGGAAAGTAACGCTGGCGCTAAACTTCACCTTTTTCCACTAGACATAATCGAATTACGTAATAACGCTAATATTTAGGGGAAGCGCTATAGACAGCCAATGACTTACTACCTCTACTCCCTTCCAGTTGTCAAAGTCGGGCTAACATCCCTGGTCGCAAAACGCGGTTTTGAACCGGAAATGCTATATTTGTTGAATCACGCCGGGCCAATCGCGGAGGTTCGTTCGAGTCCATTTAACGCTGCCACCAGTCGTCCGGCCCCGTCACGGGAGGCATTTTTGCCGTCAGCGCCTTTGCGTTATCGTCCAGCTTTTCGTTTGGAACACAGAGCATATTGATGGAAACCGTCCCCCCGAATACGTTTTCAGCGTTCCCTGCAAAATTGTTTTCATTGAAAAGGTGCGTGACGTGCCACCACATAGAATAATCCATAGCCAGCAGCAACTGTATCAGTTCAGGGGATTTTTCCCTGCGGTCATTTTCCACATAAAGCATTGGCCGGAAATTATAAATGGTGTTCGCGCCGCCCTCAATGACCTGACTCTCCATGCCTTCAACATCAATCTTTATCAGCGCCAGCTTAGGAACATAAAAGGAATCCAGCCTTTTAATAGGCACGGCGATGCCATCGTCAACCAAATCCAGGCTGAGGCCGCCGAAATTAGTTTTTGAGCCATAGTCTAAAACTGGAATGTGCAGGGTTTGCACCCTATTGCCTAACCCTTGTTTTTCCACCCTCACATTGATTATGTTGTTTAGCGCAAGGTTGGCGCAAAGGGTTTGAAAAAGCACGGGCTGGGGCTCAAAGGCCAGAATGCCGCCCGTGCAACCGACGAGGCGGGCCAGCAGTACCGTGTGAGCGCCTATGTTAGCGCCCACCTCGACTACTATGTCGCCTAGACGCGCCAGCGCCTTGAAAACTTCCGCTTCGCCTTCGCTGAATTCGCCATACAGAGCCAGCGACCGGCCAACGTATTCATCCCTCGCGGGGTAGATCATTTGTCCGTAGCGGCATTGGCTCACGCCATAAATTGTCGGAAATGAATAGAGTGACATTGCTATCCCTCAGCTTGCTCCAGCGTCTCAGTTGCTCTGACGCCGTCCGCTCAGAATTGCTTCAGCCTGAATCAGGGAATGTTCGGGGCCTGATAGTACTATCCTGTCATTTTGTTGGAGCGTCGGCGAGGGGTGCAGTGGAGTAGTGTTATGACCATCCCTGAGCAGGGCTACAATCGTAGCTCCGGTGCGTCCGCCAAGATCGAGGTGAGACAACTGACGCCCCATGACGGGTGATTCAGGGTCAAGTCTGAAAATGCGAAATGTCCCCGTGCGGTCCACATTTAATTCACCTTTCGAGGGCTTTGTTTCCATTAGCCTGGACACGAGCCATTCCGTACCAATCGGCGCGTCTTTTGAGAGTTTGCGCGCCTTCAATATCTGTCCTATCACCACTATGACGAATACCGCGAGCGAAACAAAAAACAACGGGCCCATAGGGATAAACGCTTGCAAAATGCCGACCATCGGCAGCCCGACCACCATTAAAATGACAATTCTCAATCCGCCTGCCAAAAGGTGGCGCCCCCCGCGTCCGGCGCCTGACGTTTCAGGGTTTGGGGCCATCGCGGCAAGCTGAAGGGCTAACACGCGGCCCCGATTAATGGCGCTGTAAACAATGAAAGCCATACCGATGCCCAGCAGTATAGCCAGCAGCGCGTGAGCTAAGGTTTGGTTCCAGCCCTGTAAGCCAGGAAGCCAGTCAGGAAGCCAGTCCGACAACCTTTTGTCAACAAAGCTGTAACCGGCCGCCAAACCAACGATTGCCAGGCAATCCAGTAACAGATAGACTACGGGCTTTATTAACATGCCGCCTTCGCCTTTCTTGATTCCCTGATTGCGTAAGGAGCCTGCCCAAACCTGATAAAGGCTAAGGCTTGCCCTCAACGTGTCTGGTATGCGCTCTTCAATAGAATCGGCCATGCGCCCTGAATTCTTAAACAAAATTGAACTGGTGAGGGCGGTTATCACGGCGACGGAAACCGTTATGGAAAGCAAATCCTGTCTCACCATGCCAGCGGCGATGCCAATGGTCATCATTACAAAGGCAAATTCGCCGAATTGCCCAAGGGCGACGCCTGTTTGAAAGCTGGTCCGAAACGACTGACCGGCAAACAATCCGCCCGCAGTCAGCGAGAACGCGTTGGCAAGTATTACCAGTATTACAAACAGAAAAATAGTGCCGAGATTATCAATAATGGCCGTAGGGACGAGCATCATTCCGACGGCGACAAAGAAAAGCGCTGTGAAGACATCCCGCATAGGCATTATCAGCCTTTCGATCATCTTCGCGCGCCCGCTTTCCGCTGCAAGCATTCCTGCGGCAAAAGCCCCAATCGCCAGTGAAAACCCTGACAAGACGGCAATAATCGCCAGAATAAAACAAAAGCCTATACTTGCTATCACAAGGTTTTCAGCTTTTTCATGGTCTGCCAGCTTGCGAAGGAACTGTGGTATGAAAAAGCGGCCAACCACCATGACGCCTATCAGGAACAATACAAACTTAATTATCGTCCACATCAGGTCAGACGCGTGAAGCCCTTTGACGCCTACTTTCGTTAGGGTTGCAAGGACCGTCATCAAAATGATGGCGATGAGATCGTGTATTATGGTGACAGAAAAGACGATTTCTCTTAGTTCCCTGGAGGAGCGGCCTTCTTCAAACAGCTTTACGATTACCACCGTACTGGTGGCAACCATGGCCGCTCCGATGAATATCGCTTCTGCGGTACTCCATCCCAGAAGTCTGCCCACCGCGATACCCGACGTTATCACGAGGCAGGCTTGAATGGTCGCCATGAGCAGCGCCGTTGGTCCGGCCCGCATCAGTTTTTTTAGGCTGAATTCCAAACCGATGCCAAACATTATCAGGATAACGCCCAATTCCGCCATGACATGAACGTTTTCCGCGTTTGCGGATATGGGGAGAGGAAACATCGGGCCAACCACGAAGCCGGCCATCAGATAACCAAAAACAACCGGCAGCTTCAATCTTCTGGAAACCAGCGTGGTTACTGCGGCGGTGCCTAAGGCAATCGCCAAATCAACCAGGAGGCGCGGTATATCGTGCATCCTATCTCCAACAGGCATTCTGGAAGAGCGATTTGAGGCTACTGGCGTATCTGGTATTTTTCAAACTAAACTCCCATTTTTACCAATAATACCAGCTAAAGGGCTGCTTGCCTGAGCATAAATCCGCCTTGGCATACGACCGGATTCAAAGGCAAGGCGTCCTGCTTTCACAGCATAGTCCATGGCCTCTGCCATCAATACGGGATTGCCCGCCTCGGCTACGGCAGTATTTAGCAGTACGCCGTCAGCGCCTAGCTCCATGGCGATAGTTGCATCGCTTGCGGTACCAACTCCAGCGTCAACAATCATTGGCAATTTATAGCTATCGCAAATTTCTTTGATGAGAATCAACACGTACGGATTCTGAACGCCAAGCCCGGAGCCAATGGCGCTGCCCAGGGGCATGACAGCGTGAACGCCTGTATCACAGAGTTTGCGCGCCAGTATCGGATCAGCGTTGATGTACGGCAGTACGATAAAGCCGTCTTTCACTAACTCCGCACAGGCGGTCAATGTTTCCTCGCCGTCAGGGTACAGGCTCTTTTTATCGCCCAGCACTTCTACCTTTATCCAGGGGTTGTTCAAAGCCTCCCTGGCAAGGCGCGCCACCCGCAGCGTGTCCTCCCTTGTAAAGCATCCTGCCGTGTTTGGCAACAGGTGAATGTCCTTTGGAATCCAATTCAAGATGTTATCTTCACCCATGGCGCCAAGGTCAAAGCGCCGCACGGCCAATGTAACCATTTCAGACCCAGCCGCCTGATAACAGGACTTCATCGTCTCAAAGTCCGGGTACTTGCCCGTGCCGAGAATCAGGCGGTTTGAAAAGGCTTTGCCCGCAATGAAGAGCTGAGACATCTGTTAACCTCATTATTATTATACACAATGCGTCAAAACAGTCCCAACCCGGGCTGTTCTCCGTGCTCGTTCACAGGCCCGGCAGATTCATCGCTCTCTTCTTCATCCAGGGCTTGAGCGGCGGCGTCTATCTTGGCGATGGCTACAACGCGATCCTGATCACTGGCGAGGTTCAGCAAACGGACACCCTGGGCGGCCCTGCCCGTCTTTCTGACTTCGTCTATGGCGAACCTGATCACCATACCTTCCTGGCTGATTAGCAGGCAACCCTCGCCTGGCCTGACCAGCACAGACCCGGCCACCAGGCCGTTGCGAACCCCTGCGCGTATGTTTATAACGCCCGCGCCGCCCCGATTTTGCAGGCGATAATCCTGTAACAGGCTGCGCTTGCCATAGCCTTTTTCTGTGACGGTCAACAACATGCCGTATTCGGCTGTGGCTTCGTCGGCTTCCTGCCCCTCCGGCAAATCGGGGAGCGGGTCTATGATTTCCATATCCACGATGCGGTCGCCTGGGCTTAACCTCATGCCCCTGACGCCCGTGGCGGTACGACCCATGGCGCGGACGTCTTCTGCAGAGAAACGTATAGCCTTGCCCTGGGCGCTGACCATAATGCACTGTTGCTGACCCGTTGAGGTGCTTACGGCCACCAGGCTATTTTCCGGCTCGATGTTAATAGCTCTGAGGCCGTTAGAGCGAATGCTAGAGTAAGCGGCAAGGCTCGTCTTTTTAATGGTGCCGTCCGCCGTGGCAAATACCAGGTGGTGTTCCTCTGGAAATTCTCTCAGAGCCATGAGAGTGACCACGCGCTCAGAATCCTTGAGGCTCACCAGGTTCTTGATGTGCTTGCCGCGATTGGCGGCGCCGGATTCGGGTATGTCATAGACCTTGATGGCATACGCATAGCCCTTGTCTGTAAAGACCATCAGCGTGTCGTGGGCTTTCGTGAGGAACAGTTGCTCCACAATATCCTCGTCCTTGGTCTTCATGCCCAATTTGCCCTTGCCGCCGCGCTTCTGACGGCGGTAGCCGGATAATTCTGTTCGCTTGATGTATCCGGCTTTGGAGAGCGTGACGACCATCGGGTCGTCGGGAACAACGTCCTCCTTGCGGATATCGCCGCTGAAACTAACTATCTCCGTGCGGCGGGCATTTCCAAACTGCTCTGACATGGCCTGGATTTCGCTCCGTATGACGGACATCAACAGAGCGTCATTGCTGAGGATCGCCTTCAGCCGGACAATTTCCGCTTCTACGCTGGCGAGTTCTTCCATTATCTTGTCGCGCTCTAATCCCGTCAGGCGTTGCAGGCGCATGTCTAAAATAGCCTGTGCCTGCTTGTCGCTCAGGCCAAATTTTGACATGAGGCCCTGTTTTGCTTCATCCGGCGACTTGGAAGCGCGTATTAGTTTAATTACGGCGTCTAAGTTCTCAAGGGCGATTTTAAGCCCGAGCAGTATGTGATGGCGGTCTTCGGCCTTACGCAGTTGAAACTTGGTGCGCCGCGTAACCACCTCGCGGCGGAAGCCCAAAAATTCGCTCAGTATTTCTTTTAACGAGCAAATGCGGGGCTGGCCGTTGACTATGCACAGCATGGTTATGGAAAAACTGCTCTGCAGGTTTGTCTGTTGATATAGCTGGTTCAGTACTATGTCGGACGGTTCATTCTTTTTCAGTTCAACGACAAGGCGCATGCCCTCGCGGTCGCTTTCATCCCGCAAGTCGGCGATGCCCTCCAGCTTTTTTTCGCTCACCAGATCGGCTATTTTTTCTGTCAGGCTGGCCTTATTGACCTGGTAAGGCAATTCTGTAAATACCAACTGTTCGATTTCGCCCTTGTTTTTGATGCGGACTGTTTCTACGTGTGATTTGGCCCTGACGATACAGCGCCCGCGGCCCGTGCGATAGGCGTCAACCACGCCCTCTGTGCCCAGCATGAGGCCGCCGCCGGGGAAGTCCGGCCCCTGTATATGTTTCATCAAGCCCGATAATTCTGTTTCAGGGTTGTCAATGAGGGCAATCAGGGCGTCGCAGCACTCATTGAGGTTGTGGGGCGGTATGGATGTAGCCATGCCCACGGCTATGCCCTGGCTGCCGTTTATCAATAGGTTTGGCACACGGACAGGCAACGCCAGCGGCTCCTCAAGGCTGTCGTCGTAGTTGGGGCCAAAGTCAACGGTGTCCTGGTCTATGTCCTCCATCATCGCCGAGCCTATGCGGCTCAACCTGGCCTCTGTGTAGCGCATGGCCGCCGGGCTGTCGCCGTCAATGGAGCCGAAGTTCCCCTGTCCGTCCACTAAGACGTGACGCATGGAGAAGGGCTGGGCCATACGAACCATGGTGTCGTATATGGCTGCGTCGCCATGGGGATGGTACTTACCCATCACGTCGCCCACCGTGCGGGCTGATTTTTTGTAAGCGCGGTTCCAGTCGTTACCGGCCTCTTTCATGGCGTACAGCACGCGGCGGTGAACGGGCTTCAGACCGTCCCGGATATCGGGCAGGGCGCGGCCAACTATGACGCTCATCGCGTAGTCCAGATAGGACTTGCGCATTTCCTTTTCTATTTCAATTGGCTCGATTCGTTGGGGCTTTAATGATTGTTCCACGTGGAACCTCAAGATAATTTCTGCCGGGCTATTTCATCATACGTCAAGGTTTTCCGCCAGCAGCGCGTTGTCTTCTATGAATCTTCGTCTCGGCTCAACGGCGTCTCCCATCAGTACGGTAAAAATTTCATCGGCCTCGACTACATCGTCAACGCGAATCTGGAGTAGCGTTCTGCGCTCCGGGTCCATCGTCGTTTCCCATAGTTGTTCAGGGTTCATCTCTCCCAGGCCCTTGTACCTCTGTATGGAAACTCCCCGTTTGCCCTCTTCCAAAACGGCGGCGAGCATGTCTTCCGGGTTGTCAAACGACATCTCTTTGGCGGTCGTCTTTGACGGCGCCTCGTCGTCGCCGTCTTCTGAAAGCGCGGCCTGTTTTGAAGCGGCGCGGCTCAGTTTGAGCGTTCCGCCCTTAAAGGGGGCGAGTTCAGCGTGGAGGGCGGGAAGGCGGCGAAATTCACCCCAATGGGCCACAGATGAATCTATCCACAGGGTTATGGGACGCGACAGATGCATCCGAACAAGCCTTATCTTGTGAACCGTCGAAATGATTTCACCTTCGCCAATAATTTCTTCGCCGCTTTCAACCCGGCAGTCGCCTATGCCCGAATCTGTGAGGTGTCTGGCCAGAGCTTCAACTGATTCTCTGGAGTTAAAGCATCTCGGCTCCAGAAACCCATCGGCCAGCAGTGCATCCGTGAGTTCTCTGTCGTAACCACGGCGTTCCAATTTGTTATACAAATGCTTTATCTCACCCAATTTTTTGAGCTTGACCATCAGGGTAGTTCCAGAAATTTCCTGCTCATCAGGCAGCGTCAACTTCCACCCGTCCAGGGCGCGGTTGAATAAAAATTCCTCCAGCCCGCGTTCATCCTTAAGATATTGCTCCTGCTTGCCCTTTTTGACTTTGTACAGCGGAGGCTGGGCTATATAGACGTTGCCCTTGAGAACGAGCTCCGGCATCTGGCGGTAAAAGAAGGTCAACAGCAATGTCCTGATGTGACTGCCGTCAACGTCGGCGTCGGTCATGAGCACTATTTTGTGGTAGCGCAGGTTCTCGGCCTTGAAGTCCTCTTGACCAATGCTAGTGCCCAAGGCCTTTATTAATAATTTAAGTTCATTGGAGCCGAGTATCTTGTCGAATCTGGCCTTCTCGACATTAAGCACCTTGCCCCTGAGGGGCAGTATCGCCTGGGTTTTTCTGTCTCTGCCCTGCTTGGCGGAACCGCCGGCAGAATCGCCCTCCACCAGAAAGATTTCAGATAAGGCAGGGTCTTTTTCCTGGCAGTCGGCTAATTTTCCGGGCAATCCGGCGGAATCCAGCACGCCTTTGCGGCGGGTTAATTCCCTGGCTTTTCGGGCGGCCTCCCTGGCCCTGGCGGCCTCAATGGCTTTTTCGAGGATGATTTTGGCTTCCCTGGGGTTTTCCTCAAAAAAGGTATTGAGCCTTTCATAGACAACAGCCTGGGTAACGCCTTTGACTTCTGAAGAAACCAGTTTGTCCTTTGTCTGGCTGCTGAATTTGGGGTCGGGCGCTTTTATGGAAATAACGGCCGTCAAGCCCTCCCGCACGTCTTCGCCAGAGAGCGTCACCTTGTGAGACTTCAATAAGTTATTTTTTTCGGCGTATTGATTAATCATCCTGGTCATGGCAGCTCTGAATCCCTCCAGGTGCGTCCCGCCGTCCCGGTTGCGGATGTTGTTGGTAAAGCAGAAAAGTGTCTCCTGGTAGGAGTCATTCCATTGAAGGCTTACCTCGACGCCTATTGCCTGGCGCGTGTCTTCGATGTGGATTGGAGGCTTATGAAGCGGGGTCTTATTGCGGTTCAGGTGCTCCACAAAGGCGTCAATGCCGCCGGCGCTCAGAAAGTCGTTGCTCTCTCCAGTGCGTTCATCGGTTATGACGATGTGAACGCCTTTATTCAGGTAACTGAGCTCTCGGAGGCGTTGGGTGAGTATGTCAAAACTAAAGTCGAGCTTGTCATGAAAAATTTCTGTGTCGGGCAGAAACTTAACCTTTGTTCCGCGCTTGGTAGTAGGCCCGATAACTATCAACGGAGCGTCTGCTTTCCCGCGTGTGAAAGTGACAGCGTGCTCTCTGCCGTCGCGCCAAATTGTGAGCCATAATCTTTCTGAGAGTGCATTTACGCATGAAACGCCAACACCATGCAGACCGCCTGAAATTTTGTACGAGTTGTCGTCAAATTTGCCGCCCGCGTGTAATACCGTCATGATAACTTCGGCGGCGCTGCGGCCTTCTTCTTTATGCATATCTGTAGGGATGCCGCGCCCATTGTCTTCAACGGTGCATGTACCATCATTGTGAAGAATTACGTTTACTCTCGTACAGTAACCAGCAAGGGCTTCATCTATGGCATTATCAACGACTTCGAAAACCATATGGTGCAGACCGCTACCATCATCTGTATCGCCTATGAACATCCCTGGTCGTTTACGGACCGCCTCCAGATCTTTTAACACCGTGATGTTGACTGCTGTGTAATCATCGAGGTTGACTGCTGTGTTAGTGGTTTGAACAATTACTTCTGACATCAATTCTCGCTGTTTTGTAATTTTTGTTACTCAAGGTACAGACGCTTAGTTTGAACTGGCAAATTTAACAGGCATAAGGATGTATCTGAAAGACATATCCTCTAGGCTCGGGCTCATGAATATACCTTGTCCTACGTCATCTTTGAACTGATAGATGACTTCGTTGCCAGGCAATTTGTCTAATAGCTCCGTCAGATAATCAATATTAAAAGCCAGCTCAAGGGGCTGGTCTTCGCCGCTGAAATTCAAACTGCCTTGGTTAATCCCCTCATCCGGATGCTGGAAAAGAACCCGTAAAGTAGGAAATTCAAAGAACAGTCGTACATTTTTGTTGTAGTCATCTTTCTTCAACCCAACGACTTTTAGTGTTTTCACAAAATCTTCTTTATCGATAATCACACGGCGCGGCAACTCAGATGGTAATACTTTTTCGTACGAAGGATAGTTTGCCGTCACCCTGCGCGTGCTGAACTTCAAGTTTGGCTGGCTAAGGAATAAACTACGATCATCCCAAGATAATTCTAATTGATTATCATCATCAAAAGAGTTAGGAATAACATCCATGGCTCTTTTGGGGACAATGAGCCTTACTTCCGCTTCCAACTTCGTTTCACAGGGGAATTCAACAACAGCAAGCCTGAAACCATCTGTCGAAACAACTCTAATGAACTTTGCTGTCAAATGTAATAGCACTCCTGATAACGCAGGTTTAGTCGCATCCCTGCTGATAGCTATAGAGCCAAGTTGTATCGCCTTCTTAAACAATCCTATCGGTACTCTAACAATAGGCGCAGACTCATCAGGTTTGGGTAGTTCGGGAAAACCCTCGCCAGGCTGAATGTTGTGCTCAGAGTTAAAACCTTTAGCTCTAAGCCATATACGGTTTCCATCTTCAGACCACTCTAGAGTAAGAATGCCTTCAGGATAGATGCGAACTGTTTCTACAAATTTTCTGCCTGGAATGGCAGCCAATTTTGAACCCGAACCTTCAATAGGCACCACAGCCTCGAAAGCCAGCTCCATATCTGTACTCCTCATTGTCATTTCCTGATTCGAGATTTCTACAACGATGTGTTGGAGTATTGGAAGCGTCACTCGTTTTTCGAGAGCGTGCTTAAGCGCATTCAAAATTTTCTCAAGACGTTCGCGTGAGACTTGGATTTGAAAGTTCATGTACACCTTTCCATTTACTATGATGATTATGATACAGCAACTTCACGGTGCATTTGAACCGTGAAACCTTATTTTACCTTAAAACTTGGCTTGGGTGTATTGCTGAAAAAATGTGCGTCGTTGTGGAAATCTGAGTTGTTGTATTTGTGTGTTGATTTATTAACAAAATGTAATTTCTTTTTTGTCTCGAGACGTGTGGATAATTTGTATCTTGCATATTTTTCAGGCAATGCTGTTGAGGAGGCTGTGGACAACTTTGTTGAAATCCGGGTCTTTCTGTATTCTGGCTTTAACAGAAGATATAGAGTTCATGACGGTGCTATGGTGCATATTGTTGAACAAGCGTCCAATTTCCATGTAAGAAGTCGGTGTAAGTTCACGGATAAGGTACATGGCAGTTTGCCGGGGAAGTAAAATTTCCTGCTGACGTGATTTCTTTTTCATCAGATCATTAAACGTGATTCCAAAACTTTCAGCAGTGGTTTTACAAATACGTTCAAGAGAAACAGACGCAGTGGGATCCTCACCGGTCATACCTCTATATGCTTCGTGTGCAATGTTAATTGTAACGTCAGTATTCATGAAGCTTGCCTGAAACATTACTCTTGTAAGAAGACCTTCAAGGTCTCGCACACTTGCTTTTGCCTTATTGGCTATGAAGGAAAGCACCTCTTCTGGTACAGACGGATAACCTCTGAACACGGGATCTTCCAGTTTCTTTTTTAGTATCGCAAATCTGGTTTCATAATCTGGAGGCTGAAGATCAACTATCAATCCCCACTTACACCTTGTTATCAGACGATCATGGAGTCCTTCCAGACGATCAGGCGAGTTGTCAGAGGTAATGATAATTTGTTTTCCGTGTTGAAGCAGATACTCGAGAATATAAAAAATTTCTTCTTGGGTGCGTTCCATCTTGCGCAGAGGTTGTATATCATCAAGAAGGAGAGCGTCAACGAACTGGTATCTTTGCCGCAATGATTCTGTATTCTTAGATCTTATCGCGCCCGTAAGTTCATGAAAAAAACTATCTACTTTAAGGTACGCAAGCCTTAATTGTGAACTGCAGGTCATCAAACCCTTGCCAATACCAACCATCAAGTGAGTCTTGCCCAGACCGGTAGCGCCGTAAATAAAGAGAGGGTTCATATTATAGGAAGAACCAGCGTGGCCGTAATTCTCAACAATTCCATTTGCCGCAGAAAACGCCAGCTTGCTATTTGGGCCGACTATAAAGTTTTCCAGCGTATAGCGGTCAAATCCCTGAGGGAAAACAGAAAGATCATTGGAAAAAGTGCTTTGAAGAGCGCTTTGTGACGCCTGATTGGAATTTTTCTCGAAAACCTTGTTAACATGGTTCGGCTTCGCATCCCCAATAGTGAAAGCCAGCTTCAGATCTGACAGTCCCGCATGAACAAGGGCATCGTGAAGGTCTTCAGCTAATTGTTGTTCAATCCAAATTTTCACCGAATCTGAAGGGGTCCGTAGCCAGAGCGTTACTCCATCATACGTAATTGGAACACACGGCAATACCCAATCCTGGTAGGTGCGATCCTGCAACCGCTGAACCAGGGTACGACATAACCTATCCCATAGATTCTGAGCTTCATGTTGATTCATAGAAAATATAGCCTAAACAGTGGAAATGGCGTCATGTATCCTCATCTGCGACTCTGATCAAGTTTCCTCAATCAGTACCTTAACACTGCACAGAGATTTTTTTAATTGAAAATCACACTACAGTCTGATAAAATTACAGGTTCGTTCACACCTCAAGGATGATTGAAAGGATTGAAAAATGAAGCGTACATTCCAACCCAATAATCGCAGACGCGCTAAAACACATGGTTTTTTGACCCGCATGAAGACAAAGAGCGGTCGTTTAACGCTAAAGAGACGCCGCGCAAAAGGCAGGCACTCAATAGCCATCTGATTTCTCATGAAAGTAGGTGGGCGCTTTAGTACTGTCCGGCACAGGGATCGCGTTTTCGTAGGCCATCCCCTAAGATCATTGTCAACAAAGGGCGACACGTTGGACGTCAGGATTATTTTCTTAGACAAGAACAGACACCCCCTTCTTCTGGTCAGCGCCTCGCGCAAAACAGGTTGCGCTGCTGACAGAAACAAATTTCGCCGCAGAGTGCGTATGGCGTTTCTGGCAGTTTTGCGAAAGCACCCTTCCGCTGTTATCAATAACTTTGTCCTGTGGGTCAGACCCGCTAACGGGAACAAAAAAGGCAGCTTAATTTCTTACCAAGACATTGAAAAGCAGCTCGAATTCTCTCTGAGCCGACTGAGACATCCATGAATAATAAGCGCAATCTTGCAGTCTTTGTGTTCGCCAGCATGATAATGCTCTTTGGTTACTCATGGTTGACAAAAAAATACGCGCCGCCGGTGACAAAACCCCCCATAATCGTCAACCCTTCTGAAGCTGAACAGCAACCAGCGTCTCCGACAGCCAGCCAGTTCCCGCAAGCAAGACCAGAACCCGCTAGTCAGTCTATTGAAACAAACGTGACGCCTATTGACAAACACGCGAGATTCATAACCGGCAACGATTATTTAGAATTGACGTGGCGACAGCACGACGGAGCGTTGATTCAGGTGATCTGGAAACAGGACGGCACGCGTTTTTTTCCTGAAGAAGTAAAAGAACCTGGCGGCAAATTGACCTCCGCCGCATTTTTGGGTATTGGCGGCGCAATCAATACAGTATTTACCGACTTACCCGAGGTGATGGAGGGTGAAAACGGCAAGACGGTTACGTTTTCTAATCATGCTGGCGACCGCCTGGACTATTATTTGCCCAACGATGGCTTCATCCTGGATGTACTCTGGCTTTCCCCTGACGACAAGGGTTTATATTTAATTCGCAGCGCCCTGGATATTCCCCAACTCATAGACCCATTGACCGGTAAGCTATATCCTGCAAATCCATTTCAGGGGTTAGAGACCGGAAGGGTTTTCACGCTGGAGGCAAAAAAAATTCATTCCGTTACCTGGGATAGGATATTGACAGACCCATGGTTTAAATTCCTGGGTCGTAAACGCAAAGAATTGCCCCCTCCCAGTACGCGACTTGGCCTGGACGCCGGGGTTGAACCATTAAGAAAACAAACAGCCCATTATTTTGCCGCAATATGGGAGTCAGAGCAGACGCCGCAGCGGGACGCCGCCAGGCTTCCGGGATTTCACGTCGCGCCCGACGCCAGCAACAATGTTGCGGCAAGACTCTACCTTGGCCCCAAACAGGCCGAACACCTTACAGCCTTTCACCCCGAGGGGCAGCCGGAAAAAGGCAAAGTGTTTCTACAGGTAATGGACTTTGGATTCTTTGGCCTGATAGCAAAATTCCTATTTATCATATTGCGGTACATACAATCATTTATTCCTAACTGGGGATGGGCGCTGGTCGTCTTCAGCTTATTGGTTCGCCTTTCTCTGTGGTCGCTCAACACCAAAACTACAAAAGGGATGTTGCGGCAAAAAGACCTGGAGCCTTATCAAAAACAGATACAAGCCAAGTATGAAAAGTTTGGCAGGGACATGGTTAAGAAGCAGGAAATGCAACGGGAGTTGATGGCATTTTACAAAAAGAACGGTCACAACCCCATGGGGAGCTGTTTGCCGATGCTCATCCAAATGCCCGTCTTTATGGCGCTGTGGTCCATGCTTCAAAATGTCTTTGAACTGAGGCACGCCCCCTGGATTTTTTGGATCAAAGACCTGTCAAGCTCAGACCCGTATTTTATTTTGCCTGGACTGATGGTAGGCACGATGATAGCCCAACAGGCTATGACGCCCCCGATGGGCGATCCGCAACAGAGAAAAATGATGATGGTTCTCATGCCTGCAATGATGGGTTTCTTCTTCGCGTACACCCCTGCCGGGCTGACGCTCTATTATTTGTTGTTTAACATAGTCGGAATGGGACAAACCTGGTGGCTGATGCGAAATTACAAACCCCAGCCGGTAGTTGTTTGATTGTCGGGAGGTACGCAATGCGGCGCACAACGCCTATTCAGGAAATACCAGAGATTACCATGAAGTGGTGCGCCTACCTTGGCTTTGATATAGAAGCTAAATTTGAACAATCAGGCAATGAGGTTTTATTCCCAAACCGTATGACGCTTACAGGTCCAGACGCTTCCTTTCTGCTTTCAGGCAAACCCCAGGCCTTGGACGCCCTCCAATTTTTATTGCACGAAGCCCAGGGAGAAAGGGACGATTCCAGGCTGGTCTATTTGGACGTGCAGGGCGCAAGGCTTTTTCGTATGCACGAGCTTGTCGCCATGGCAAACATGGCCGCCAAAAAAGCAAGAGAAACGGGTAATTACGTTTTTGCGTCTCTGACGCCCAAGGAGCGCCGCTGGGTGCATTTAACCATCACCGGAGAAAGTGACTTGGAAACTCATAGCGAGGGTGTGGGGGCAATCAAGAGCCTGAGGGTGCTTCGCAAAGCCTGATGCCAATGGAGCCGATTTGCGCACCCGTCACGCCGCTGTTGTCATCGCCTGTGGCTATAATCAAAGTTTCCGGCGATAGTCTCAGCCGTGTATTAGAGCCGCTCGCCCAACTGCCAAAGCCAAGAATGGCCGCCCTGCGCCGCCTGGAGTGGGATGGCTATTCAGAGCGGGCGCTGGTGTTGCATTTTCCCGCCCCCCATTCCTATACGGGTGAGGATGTCGTAGAGTTTCATTTGCATGGAAACCCCATTTTAGTCAGGCGGTTCCTGGAATATCTTGGCGGAATCGGAATCCGCCTGGCCAAGCCCGGAGAGTTTACACAGCGAGCCCTTCTGAACGGCAAGCAGGACCTCCTGGACGTCGAGGCCCTCAAAGACCTCATGGACGCCGCCACGGACACGCAAATAAGGCAGGCTCAGGCCAGACTTGGCGGGGTTCCGGCCTGGATTCGAGAGGCTAAAGAAAAAATCGCCTTTTGGGTAGCCCGGGCGGAAGCCGCCGTTGACTACGGCGAAGACGAAAATATTAACTTCTTGGATATGGGCGCGTTAAAAAGCAACGTTGCTGTATTGAATGAAACGTTCCACGTGGAACAAAGGCGTTCCGCTTCCGCGCGATGGCTCAAGGACGGCGTCCGTGTAGCCATAGTCGGCAAGCCGAACGCCGGCAAGAGTACACTCTTTAACGCCCTCGCCGGAGAAGACAGGGCTATCGTCACGGAGATACCCGGAACGACAAGGGACGTAATAGAAGTTAAATGCGAGTGGGCTGGTCTGCCCCTCTGCTTGTTTGACACAGCCGGTTTGAGACATAGCGACGACCCCATCGAGCGCCTTGGCGTCGCCCGGGTTGATCCGATACTTGAGCAGGCGGACTATGTACTGCACCTGGTTCCCGCTCCCGACAGCGCCCCCGACCCTGAAATATTACAACGCCTGGCGCCCTACCAGGAAAAAGTCCTTATCGTCCGTAACAAGTGCGACTTGGCGGAGAGCGATGGTATTCGCGTTTCGGCCATAAACGGCGAACTGGAACCACTGGAACAAGCATTTAAACATCGTTTTTTTGGTGAATTCACGCCGGACGCCTGCCTCGGGGCACTTGCCACAAAGCGCCAATGCGAATTGCTTGCCGACCTGATCCAACAAATGGAGATGATATCAACCCTGTTGGACAGTTGCCCGGTTGAGCTTCCGGCTAGTCTCCTGCAAGGCGCCTGGCTGCTCATTATGCGACTGACAGGCGAAGACAGGGCAGATACCACGCTGGGCGCGCTGTTTTCGGGGTTTTGCCTGGGAAAGTAATGGGGGGAACATTTGCGGAGCAGAGCGCATTTCTTTGAAAAAAAGAGTTCTGCTCCAGAAGTTAATAACCGTTACAGAACTGAGGTAATTGCAAAACCCCGTTTTTGTCTGCACCATCCATTTCGCCGCCCGCGCCAAAGTCGCGTCCGGTTTCATTCAGGCGCAGCCCATCAACTCCGTTGAAGTTGCAAAACTGAAGTTTTGCAACTGGCTCGAACTTGCTATAATTTCCGTGGTGACTGTATGCAAATCAACGAATTGCTTAAAGCCATAGTCGAATTGGGGGGATCAGACCTTCACATCAAGGTGGGGAACTATCCCCTGGCAAGGGTCAAGGGCAAATTGATCCCCCTGACCCACTTCCATAAGCTGACCCAGGAAGACACCCTTACCATGGCCGGCGCAATCCTGACGGCAGAAAAGCATCGGCAAAAATTCAAGGAAAACTTCGATGTTGACCTGGCCTATTCACTCCCGGGTCTCGGAAGGTTCAGGTGTAACGTCTTTAAACAACGCGGGGCCGTTGGCATTGTCATGCGCGTGATCCCAAATCGGATATTCACAATTGAAGACCTGATGCTGCCTAAAGTTATAAAAAAAATCTGTGAAGAGCAGCGCGGCCTGATTTTGGTAACAGGAACAACCGGTTCCGGAAAGTCAAGCACGCTGGCCGCCATGGTTGACCTGATTAACTCCACTCGCGTAGAGCACATTCTCACCATAGAAGACCCCATTGAGTACTTGCATCGTGACAATACGTCCATCATTAATCAAAGGGAAGTCGAAGGCGACTGCAAAACATTTGCTACAGCCCTCAGAGCCGCCCTCCGTCAGGACCCTGACGTGATTCTGGTGGGCGAGATGCGGGACTTTGAAACCATTGAAACCGCTCTGCACGCAGCCGAAACAGGTCATCTCGTCATGTCAACACTGCACACTCTGGACGCCACAGAGTCCATAAATCGCATTATTGGCGCTTTCCCGCCCCATCACCAAAAACAGGTGCGCATCCAGTTGGCCCAGGTTCTCAAGGCGGTGATCAGCCAGCGTCTGGTTCCGAGGGCGGATGGGCGCGGACGCGTCCCTGCCGTGGAAGTGATGGTTTCCACGGAAACCGTCAGAACCTGCATTGAAGACAAATACAAAACTAAGACGCTGCGCGACGTAATAGCCGCAGGTACCAGCCAGTATGGAATGCAGACCTTTGATCAAAGTTTGCATTACTTGCTTTCGCTGGGGCTGATAAGCGAAACTGAGGCTATCAAGCGCGCAACCAACGTAGGAGAATTTAAACTTAAGCTGGAAGGCGTCATGTCAACCGGCGGCGCCGCTCGAAGCAAGATGGAGCAAAGCATTAATATCACGTCTGGCGGCGGTCGTGAAGCCGACGGGCAGTTGGCTTCCATTCAGATTAAGCCTGAAACAGGGTCTCGCCCAGGCAACGAAGGCCAAATTAGTCTCAGTGAAGACATCGTCAAGATTCCTTTAGCAAGGTGAAGCGCAAAAATGTCGCAAAACTTTAAAATGTGCGGTAGTTTCCGCAAGATGATCAAGTGGGCTGATTTATGACGAATCGTTACGCAATCCGTATTCAGGACAGAGGTGGATTTGAAAGAAGAATACCTCTCGGAAATCTGACGATACTTGGCCGTCAGAATCACTGCGACGTGGTGTTGCCCGACGAAATGATCAGCCGAGCGCACCTCAGGATCGAATGTGTTGACGGCAAGTGCTGGGCGGAGGACTTGGGGTCTTCCCACGGAACCTATCAGGACGGCGACCGGATTAAAAGGATAGAGTGGGAACCCGGAACCATGCTCGTTTTAGCCGACGGGGCTTATCGCATAAGGCTTGTCCCTGAGCGGCTTGAGGCCACTGAATCAAATATCAACGCGATTCTCTCTACGGCCCAGCAGCTAACGGGTGAATTTGACCTTGAAGTTCTACTGCGGAAATCCCTGGATCACCTGCTCCGCTTGTCCAGTCAGGACAGGGGCTTTATTATGCTGTGGAACGGAATCGCTCTGGAAGTCTTTGTACAGCGCAATCTCTCTGAAAATATTGACAACGCGATTTGCCTCTCCATGTCCAGCGTTCACAGAGTCTTTTATACTGGCGAACCGATTTGGGTTTCTGATTTGTCAACAAATGAGGCGCTCAGGACACAACAATCAGTGGTTGACCTGCAGTTAAGAACAATAATCTGCTTGCCATTAACCGCTAAAGGGAAGCGCATAGGCGTCATTTATCTGGACAGTCGTCGGCTGAAACCGGATACTCTTGATCGCAACGCTTTCGAGGCCATTGTAGGGCTGTGCGCCGTTGCGATTGACAGAACCCGTCTATTTGAGGAGGGCCGCCGAAACAGTCTTCTCGCGGCAGTCGGCTCTGTCGCTTCAAACATTGTCCACGATTTCAAAAACGTACTGTTTTTGATTGGCGGTCACGCTGAACTCCTTGCAACGCTGTGTGTTGACCCGGACGCCATTTACCACATAGAACAAATACAAGCCTCGGTTGATCGCCTTTCTGCGATGAGTTCAGACGTTCTTGAATTCGCGCGGACGAAGCCAATTGTAAAAAAACAGGTGGATTTAGCCAAGTTCCTGAATAATGAAATTACTAACTGGCAGATGCGGGCGTCTGAACTCAATATAGAGATTACAGGCAGCGGGCCTGAGTGCACGGTCTGTATTGAGGAATCCAAAATCATCAGCGTTATTGGCAATTTGTTCACAAACTCTATTGAATCGCTGATCGGCTCTGAAGCCAAAGGCCGCATTCAATTGTTATGGGACTTGACGCCGGGGGGAGTGGCAATAAAAGTGATAGATAACGGCAAAGGAATTCCCAAAAATTTGCTGAATAAAATATTCGAGCCTTTCTTTACTTATGACAAAGAAAACGGAAACGGCCTTGGCATGGCGACGGTGAAAAAATTTGTAGAAGGGCATGGCGGCTCTGTAAGCGCTGACAGTGAAGTCGGCAGGGGAACAACGATTACGATTTATTTGACCCAATCAAAAGATGCCGCGCCGGAAGCGCAAAACGATGAAGGATTGCCAAAGACGCCTAACGCAGACAAAGAAGCAACTTAGCGAAAGATACAATGTTGATTAGGGCAGGCATCGGGTTTGACGCTCATCGCTTTTCTGAAGCCGGGGAAAACCGCCCCTTAGTTCTGATGGGAGTAAGCATACCATTTGACCGTGGTTTGGCGGGACACAGCGATGCGGATGTTATGTTGCACGCCCTGATAGACGCTCTGCTTGGCGCGGCAGGGCTTGGCGACATAGGTATGCACTTCCCCGACTCAGACCCGTTATATAAGGGCATTGATTCAACAGAACTGCTCAGGCTGGCGATGGAGCGCATACATTCAAAAGGGTGGCGCGTTATAAACGCTGACGTGGGGCTGATTGGAGAACACCCCAGAATAGCACCGCATCAGAGCGCTATGAGGGAGAGGATAGCTCCGCTACTGGGCATTCAAACAGACGCGCTTAACGTAAAGGGCACCACCACTGAAAAACTCGGTTTTACTGGCCGGGAAGAGGGTCTGGCCGCCCAGGCTATTGTATTGATGATTTTGAGTTAGAATGTAATGAGGGCTTTTGCTCTGTATTTTTGAGGATGCGTCCATGCGATACCTGCCTTCGGCGCCTGTGGAAGACCGCGCGCTTCTTGACGCGATCGGCGTTAAGAGCGCCGATGAACTGCTCTGCGGGATACCCGGATCCCTGCGCCTTGGCGCGCCGCTTAATTTGCCGCCAAAGTCGTCTGAACTCGACGTTTTGCGCTGCCTTGAGGCTATGGCGGGAAGAAACACGAGGTTTTCATCCCGTTTTCTCGGCGCCGGAGCTTACGCGCACTTTATCCCCAGCGCCATAGACGCTTTGGCAAGCCGCCAGGAGTGGTTCACGGCCTACACGCCATACCAGCCCGAAATCAGCCAGGGGACGCTACAGCACATCTTTGAATACCAGACGCTGATTTGCGACCTGACGGGCCTGGACGTATCCAACGCCTCGATGTACGACGGCGGCTCTGCCTGCGTTGAGGCCGCTCTGCTGGCCGTCAGGGTTCAAAAAAAGAAAAATACGATACTGGTCAGCAAGGGCCTGCACCCGCACTATCTCGAAGTCTTGCGCACAAACGTCGCGGCGCGGGAGGGCCTGAACCTGCTTGAGGTTGAATTGAAGGACGGCGTTACGGATCTGGACGACTTAAAGGCAAAATTGACGCCTAACGCGGCCTGCGTTTTGGCGGGTTATCCAAATTTTTTGGGATGTATCGAAGACATGACGGCCATATCCGGCCTGGTAAAGCCCGCGGGCGCTTTGCTTATTTCTGTTACTCAGGAGTCCATGGCCTTTGGCTGGCTGGAGGCCCCCGGCAAATTAGGGGCCGACATGGCTTGCGGCGAGGCCATGAGCTTTGGCAACTCCACCAGCTTTGGCGGCCCCTTTCTGGGCTTTCTTGCCGTAAAAGACGGGTTCAAGCGGGAAATGCCCGGGCGCATAGCGGGTCAGACCCAGGACCTAAACGGCAAGCGCGGTTTCGTGCTTACGCTGGCCAGCCGCGAACAACACATCCGCAGGGATAAAGCCACGTCTAATATTTGCTCCAACCAGGCCCTGGTTGCGCTCAGGGCAAATATATTTCTGCAACTGGCCGGGCCGGAGGGACTCAAGGGCCTCGCGGAGCAAAACGCCGCCAAAGCGCAATACCTGCGCTCCAAGCTGCTTGAAACGGGCAAATTCGAGGCCGTTTTTTCGGCGCCTTACTTCAACGAATTTGTACTCAGGTATAAGGGCGACGCGGACGCTCTGCGCGAGACGTGTCTCAATAAAGGCGTACTGCCGGGCCTTCTTCTCGGCCGATACTATGAGCAACTGCGCGGTTGTCTGCTCTGGTGCGCCACGGAACTGAACACAAAACAGGAAATTGACGAACTGGCCGCCCTCGTGGCCGGCGTGAAAGCGTGAGGTTGATATGGATATGGCTCTGACGCCCAGTGAAACATTGATCTTTGAACGCTCCGCGCCTGGCAAGACGGGCATGGATTTACCCGCCCTTGACGTGCCGCGGGCCGCGGACACGCGCCCCGCGCACTTGAAGCGCCAATCCTTTGAGGCGATGCCGGAAGTCAGCGAGGTTGACGTTGTGCGCCACTTTACGCGTCTGTCCAGATGGAATTTCGGCGTTGACGACGGCATGTACCCCCTTGGCAGCTGCACGATGAAGCACAATCCGCGCCTGTGTGAAAAGGCCGCCGGATTGCCTGGATTCGCCGAAAGCCACCCGCTGGCCCCGCCAAAGCATGTGCAGGGCAATTTGGAGCTTATGTGGACGCTGCAGGAATGGCTGAAAGAAATAACCGGCCTTGATGCCGTCACGCTGCATCCCGCCGCGGGCGCCCACGGGGAGCTTACGGGCGCGTTGTTAATCCGCGCCTATCACGTTTCTAAGGGCGCCAGGCGCAGTATCATTATCATCCCCGACAGCGCCCACGGGACTAACCCGGCCACTGCCGCCATGGCTGGTTACAAGTGCGTTGAGGCGCCGAGCCAGGCGGACGGCACTATATCCTTTGACGACGTGACAGACGCCGCTGCGGGACATGTCAAAAAAGGCCTGCTTAGCCTGATTAGCGAACATGGCCGCGAGATAGCGGGAATAATGATCACCAACCCCAACACTGTGGGCATTTTTGAATATCGGATAGCGGAAATAGTAAAGCTGATGCACGACATCGGCGCGCTGGTGTACATGGACGGCGCCAACATGAACGCCCTTGTAGGCGTGGCGCGGCCCGGAGACTTTGGCGTTGACGCCATGCACTTAAATCTGCATAAAACCTTCAGCACGCCCCACGGCGGCGGCGGCCCCGGCAGCGGGCCGGTGGCCTGCACCGCCGCGCTGGCGCCATTTCTCCCCCGCCCGGCGGTTGTCAAGACGCAGAGCGGCTTTGACCTGGATTGGGACCGCCCCCAGAGCATCGGCAAGATGCACAGCTACTTTGGCAACTTCGCCATGGAAGTAAGGGCCATGGCCTACTGCCTGAGCCATGGCTCCGATGGTCTCAGGCAGGCTACGATGCGCGCCATTATGAACGCCAACTACATCCGCAAGGGGCTTGAGGGCCGTTATCATCTCCAGTACGACTCGCCCACGCTGCACGAGGTCGTCTTTGACGACGCTAATCAGTCAAAATACGGCGTCACTACCCTTGACATAGCCAAGGGGCTGATAGACCGCGGCTTTCACCCGCCTACCATATATTTTCCCCTTGTCATTCACGGCGCGCTGATGATAGAGCCAACGGAGAGCGAAGGCAAGGCCGAACTCGACGCCTTTGTTGAGGCGATGGCGGATATTGCCGAAAGAGCAAAGGACGACCCCGAATCCCTGCGGCGGTCCCCAGTCAAAACGCCCGTGGCCCGCCTGGATGAAACCGCGGCGGCTAGAAAACCCATTTTGAGGTGGCGCGGGGAATAGAGCAATCGGAACAGGTTGATTTCTAATACCAAGTTGCGAACTATAGGGATTACCGCTTGACGTGTTAATTAGCTGAAACACAGCTTGAATGTAGCTTGGTATAAAAACCAACCTGCTCCCTACAACACAAAAAAACAACGCTTATTCAGCCCGGCTTACAACATAAACAGAATTGGCTTGTTGTCCATAACTAAAACCATAAGGTTCAAGGCTAATTGCCTCACCATTAACCCATAACGCGGCTTCAGCCATATTGTAATTGCCCATGCTTTTTGTTAAAACCCCTGCCACATAGACATTGTTGTTTAACACAAAAACATCTTTGACCCACGCATCAGGCTCTCCATCGGTGAGCCTTTGTTTTACGCCGTTTTTCCAAAGTAACGCAATCTGCTCGTCTTTTTGGTATCCAACCACTTGGTTTCCAACCACATATACGTCGTCGCCCTCGACAAAAACACCAAGCGCAACACAATCCAGACCAAGGAGTTGGGGTTCATCGTTCTTCCAAAGTATTGCTCGTGAGAATCCAAACCCAGCCCAGTCGCTTGTAGCAGCATATACATCGCCGTTGGATACGAAAACCGAATAAACTGTCGTATAGCGACCAGGACCAGTATTCCAGTCAAAGTAGTTATACCGTCGTAGTATTTCACCGTTTTTCCAGACTATCCCATCGTGTTCGTACCAGCCGTTATAACCTCCAACATAGACATCGCCGTCTGACACAAAAACGGATTTAGCCTCCGTGCCATACATGCCTTCATTGGGGAGTCTTGTCGGAACGTCGTTTATCCATAATGTGGCAACGCGTATCAATACAGTTTCTTTGTACTCGGGGCTTGGCAGAGCTTCATATCCGGCCACATAGACATTGCCGTCGTAAACAAAAACGGAAGCGGCGCTTGAAACGTAATCCTCATTGTCTGGATTCACTAATTCCAGGTTTTGCAACTCGCCATTTTTCCAAAGCGCCGCGATTTGAGCGTAATCATTGCGTTTATGCCCGGCAACGTACACATCCTCGCCATATACAAATACCGAATTGGCGTACATTGGAACACCGCCCTTTTCAAGGCGATGAATGATCTTGCCGTTTTTCATGACCATGTTGTGGTCGCCGACTACGTACACGTCGGCCTCAGGCGTAATGGTCCATTCGGGCGGCGTTGTTACCGTCACGGCACAGGTTGCCGTGAAAGGCTGGCCGTTGCTTGGATTTATATAGTCGGTCTTAACGGTGATTGTCGCGCTGCCTACGGCGACGGCTGTAACAATGCCGCTGCTTGGCTGTACAAATCCACTATTGTCTAATGTTGCTACGTCTGGATTATCGCTTTCCCACGTAATTTTTTCATTCGGCGGGCTGTCTGGCAATATTATCGCCATCAGGGTTTCTGTTTGTCCCACCACCATTGACATTGACGACTTGATCAGCCATACGCCTGTCACCGGATTAGGGGGTGGAGGCGGGGGATCAACGGGCTTGGCCCCGGAACAAGCGACAAAGCCAAGGGAAAGGCCAAAGAGCAGAGATGTTGACAGAGAGCGAAGTATCTTAATCATAATTCGCAATCCTTTCAAAAAGATGTTGATGAAAACACTTGCGCGGCCCTTTTTAGTTTATGAGGGTCTCGCAAATGATTGCAATGAATTACTTATACCATTTCCCATCGCCAATACGACTTTATGTTCAAAGAAAGCATTGAACTGCAAGGAAACAGATTCCTGTTTTCTAACATTGAAAACAGGAAGGGTATTAGCATTGGCGGCGGGCGGGGCCGGTAAATCGCGCGTAACTTCAGTTTCAAGCCGGTTTCCGCGGGAGGCGCGTCCAGCGTCGCTGAGTCGTGGCGTTGTTGAGTCCCGACTTGCTTCACACTAGTTTATACGCATCAAACGGCGTTTTGTGACAAATGTTTTTGTTTTCTTTATTTACAATGGCTTACGTCTATGGCGTCGCCTGCCGTCACACGTCACATAAGCTGAAGGAAAAAGATGCGGGTTTGGCAGGTGGGGAGATGAGGTTGACTAGAGCAATTCAATTTTGAGATGGCGCCGTTCAACTTTAAAAAGTTGAATCGGTCTGAATAGTCACTTCCGCTTGTGATGCTTGCCTAACGGCGGGCAAAGCCCGCCTACAAGCATCACGCGGCCATGATTTGCAAGCAAATCCTGGCATAGAGCGATTCAACTTTTTCAAAGTTGAATCGCTCTAAACCACAAAAAAGTGTTCCGCTACACAAGTCAAAGGGCTATAATGCTGTAATTGATGAGGCATGGCTCTGTATCGTCATTTGAAGTTGCTTTTGCGAGTTCGGGCGCGACGGAGCCGGTCTTGGTCTGTGGGCGTATAACTCAGCGGTAGAGTGCTATCTTCACACGGTAGAAGTCCCTGGTTCGAATCCTGGTACGCCCACCAGCGCGCCCTCTGGCTGTCTGTCAACAGGAGCGCCGTCCGTTTTTGAGATGGAGTCGGAATGGCCAATATTATCGCTACACAGCTTCGCGCGGGCATGATTATCGTCTATGAGGGGGAACTTTGCCGGGTGGTGAGCGTAGAGCATCAGACGCCGGGCAATTTGCCCGCCAGGGTGGTGACAAAGATGAAGCGTCTCAAAGACGGCATCAACCGCGAAAACCGCTTTGGGTCGTCCGACAAGATTGAAAAGGCCAGTTTAGAGCAGCAAATGCTGGAGTTTCTGTACGAAGACGGAAACAGTATGGTGCTGATGAACAACGACACTTACGAGCAGCTGGAGGTAAATAAAGAAATAGTGGGGGACGACTTTGTGTTTCTTCAGCCCAACATGCAGGTCGAGGTTGAGTTTCACGATGGGACGCCCCTTTCGGTAACGCTGCCGGACAGCGTAGTGCTTGAAATAATTGAAACAGAGCCGGTTATGAAAAACGCCAACGCCACGGGTTCATACAAACCGGCAAAGCTGGAAAACGGCGTAACCGTAGGCGTGCCCCCCTACATCGAAAGCGGCGAGCGCATCCGCGTCAAGGTGCCTGAAAGAACATACATCGAGCGCGTAAAGTGAGCATGGCTTGAAAACGGGGCGCCTGATTTACGGCGCGTCCAACGGCGCCGATGTTCGCAATTCAATCTTCACTCGCGTTGCGTTGCCTTAAATGCAAAATTGATGTCAGGTGAAAATTATGGGTATTGATAATGAGCGGGCTACAAAGGCCGTGGCTGAGTTGTTGGCCAGTTTTGGTCTGGACGCAAATTCGCCTGAGCTGCAAGACACCCCAAATCGTGTGGCCGCCTTTTGGGCGGAGCGACTGAACGGCTACGATATAGACCTTGCCTCAGAGCTTCAGCCTATGGCGGGTCAAGTGCGGCCATGTCCGGTAATCCTTGAGCAAATCCCCTTTGCCAGCACTTGCGAGCATCACCTGGCGCCCTTTTTCGGACACGTGACGCTGGGCTATCATCCCGGCGAGGGAGGCGTTGTGGGGCTATCAAAGTTAATTTGGGCGGTACACGCGTTTGCCAACAGGCTCCAGGTCCAGGAGAGGATGACGTGGCAAATATTTAAAGCCCTTGAAACCAGCCTGCGCCCAGCGGCCTGGGGCGTGCGCGTCGTAGCGGAACATACGTGCATTGCCCACAGGGGCGTAAAGACGCCTGGCGTTCCTGTTATTACGCTTTTATTGGGCGGCGCCTGGCTGGAAAACGCGCCGGATAGTTTTAGGTGAGCCAGTTGCAAAACTTCAGTTTTGCAACTTCAACGGAGTTGATGGGCTGCGCCGGAATAAAGCCGGACGCGATTTTGGAGCGGACGGAGGAATGGAAGGCGCAGACAAAAACGGGGTTTTGCAATTACCTCGTGATAATATTTGTGTTACTGCAAGGAGTACTTAATTGAACGCTCTGTCTGACATTGATGTTGATGTTCTTGTAATAGAGGATGACGAGGTTACGCGCCGCTACACGGTTGCCAGTCTTGCCAAGGCGGGTTATAAGGTGATGGAGGCCGCCAGCGGCGAAGAAGGACTGTCCATCGCTAAAGAGCAAAAGCCGACCGTGATTGTGCTGGACATCATGCTGCCAGGCATAGATGGGTTTGAGATATGCGCTAAACTGCACGCGTCGGAGATTGATTCAATCATCATCATGCTCACGGCCAAGAGCGAGGATGTTGACAAGATTCGCGGGTTAGAGCTGGGCGCGGACGATTACATGGTCAAGCCCTTTAATCCGATTGAATTGATAGCCAGGATCAAGGCCATTTTGAGGCGATGGCTGCGCGCCCATCAATACAAAGATGCCCATGAGTTTATGGATATCCGCATTGATTTCAGAAATTTAAAAACATATAAGGGCGATGTGGAGTTGGGGTTAACGCCACGGGAAATTACGCTTCTGGGTCTGTTTATGCAAAATAAGGGCAAGTTGCTCTCCAGAGACGACCTGTATAAGAGCATTTACGGCGAGGCTCATTTTGGGACCAACAAAGTCATTGACGTGTATGTAAAGCGGCTCAGGGAAAAAATAGAGAACAACCCGCACGAGCCTTCAATTATCAGAACGGTGTGGGGCAAGGGGTATGTGTGCGGCGCTTACGACGAGGACGCGGCGCCCAATTAAACAGGGCGCGGACTGGCATTAAAAGGGATGTGGAGACATGTGCGGCATTATCGGTTATGTGGGAAGTGAAAACGCCGTTCCCATCATTGTCGAGGGACTGAAAAAACTTGAATACAGGGGATACGATTCAGCCGGCATCGCCGTTTATGGCCAGGACGGTTTTGACCTAGTAAAGCAAAAGGGGCGCCTGGCTGCCCTTGAAGAGCGATTGAAAGACCGCCCCCTGACGGGACGCCTGGGCATCGGCCACACCCGCTGGGCCACCCACGGAGAGCCGTCGGATATCAATTCCCATCCCCATGTCGGCAGCAAGGGCAGGATAGCCGTTGTTCACAACGGCGTTATCGAAAACTACAAGGAAATAAAGGAGCGTCTGAAGCGAAAGGGCGTTAGCTTTGCTTCCCAAACCGACAGCGAGGTTATAGCTCAACTGGCCGAATACTACTACGACGGCGATTTGTTAGACGCCGTCATCAAGGCGGCTGGCGCCATGGAAGGCTCTTATGCCCTCGGCTTCATGTGTCTGGACGAGCCAGGCGTCCTGATAGCCATCAAGAAAGATAACCCCTTGATCGTCGGCGTATCAGAACACGGGCGCTTTATAGCGTCTGACGTACCCGCGGTACTCAAGCACACCAATGCGGTTTACTATCTCAACGACAAGGAAATCGCCGTGCTGACGGAGAATGACGCGCGGTTTTATAACCTGGACAGAGAGCAGATACAAAAAAACATTGAAATAGTTACGTGGAGCCTCGACAGCGCGGAAAAGGGGGGATGGCCTCACTTTATGCTTAAGGAAATCATGGAGCAGCCCAAAGTGCTGCGGGATACAATCGCCTCAGCCATTGGCAATGGTGAAAACAAAAACATCATTGGTAACCTGGATATAGCGCGCTTCGACAAAATAGTGATAACCGCCTGCGGCTCGGCCTATAATGCCGGAGTTGTGGCTAAATACGTTTTTGAGCGGCTTTGCAGAATATCCGTCGAAGTGGAGCTTGCCAGCGAGTTTCGCTACAAGGACGCCATCATCAATGAAAAGACGCTGGTTATACTCATCAGCCAGTCTGGCGAGACAGCCGATACCATTGCCGCCATGCGGGAGGCTAAACAAAAAGGGGCCGTTACGCTCTCCATCGTCAACGTGGTGGGCAGCGCCATAGCAAAAGAATCCGACCACTGCCTGTTTACTCTGGCAGGGCCAGAGATAGCCGTGGCGACAACAAAGGCGTTTTCTGCGCAGCTTGCGCTGTTGTACCTATTGGCCATACGCCTTGCCGTCGTCTCTGGCAAGCTCACGCAAGAATCAGAGCGGGAATTGCGCTCCGCAATCGCGGCCCTGCCAGATAAAGTAACTGAAATACTTGAGCGGGTTGATTTCATCCAAAAGTTCGCTTCCAACTGCGTTGGCTATAAGAGTATCTTTTTCATTGGCAGAAACATTGACTACGCCATCGCCCTTGAAGGTTCCCTCAAGCTGAAAGAAATATCCTACATTCACTCCGAAGCATACGCCGGAGGCGAACTAAAACACGGCCCCATTTCTCTCATTGAGGAAAACACGCTGGTCGTGGCTATTTCTAACTGTCAGCGCCTGTACGGTAAAATTATGAGCAACGTGGAACAGGTTGTGAGCCGGGGGGCCAAGGTACTGCTCCTGTGCGCTTGTCCAAACGCCGAAGAGACAGACAGGCTTTCAACCTTTCTTTTGCCGGAGACCCATGAACTGTTTTCGCCGACCCTGTCGGTTATCGTTTTGCAGCTCTTCAGTTATTACGTGGCCGCCAACAAAGGGCTGGACATTGATAAGCCCAGAAACTTAGCCAAGAGCGTTACTGTAGAATAAAATGAAGCGCCGTCATTTTGCTGAGCCGTTTGCGACATAGCTCGTGGCCGTAGCTTGAAATGGCGTGGGAGTGGGAAACATGACCAAATACATTTTCGTGACCGGCGGCGTTGTTTCGGGGCTGGGCAAGGGCATCACTGCCGCCTCGATGGGCAGGCTGCTCAAAACCAGGGGGCTGAAGGTGGCCGCCCAGAAACTGGACCCCTATATGAACCTCGACCCAGGAACGATGAGTCCCTTTCAGCACGGCGAGGTCTTTATTACAGACGACGGCGCTGAGACAGACCTTGACCTGGGACACTACGAGCGGTTTATTGATGAAAACCTGACGAAGCTCAGTAACCTGACGTCAGGCAGGGTGTACTGGAGCGTGCTGGAAAGAGAGCGGGCAGGCGGCTATCTCGGCGGCACGGTTCAGGTGATTCCCCACGTCACGGAAGAAATAAAAGACTTTATCTACGCGGGCGCAAAGAGCAGCCAGGCGGATGTTGTCATCACCGAAATCGGCGGCACGGTTGGCGATATAGAGAGCCAGCCCTTTTTAGAGGCCATCAGACAGGTGTCCCTTGAAATAGGCAGGGAAAACTGCCTTTTTGTTCACGTCACGCTGGTTCCCTACCTGAAGGCGTCGGGCGAGCACAAGTCAAAGCCCACTCAGCACTCAGTAAAGGAGCTTCGCTCCATCGGCATTTCTCCCAATGTCATCATCGCCCGTGCCGACGAGCCGCTGGGCAGCGGCATCAAAGAAAAAATATCGCTCTTTTGCAACGTAAAGCCCGACTGCGTCATAGAGAACATCACCGTTCAATCCCTGTACGAAGCGCCCCTCATGCTCCACGAAAATGGCTTAGACAGTGTAGTCTGCCGCGAACTGGGGCTTGACGCGCCAGAGGCGGATTTAAATGAGTGGCGGATGATGACGCAAAAAATCATGGACAGAAAGAGCGAAGTCACCATTGCCATAGTAGGAAAATACGTACGGCTGCATGACGCGTACTTATCTATTATTGAAAGCCTGAATCACGCCGGATTTGAAACCGGCTCTAATGTCAATATCCGCTGGATTGACTGCGAGAACGTTTCATTTGAAAACGCCGGGGACATACTGAGTGGGATTGACGGCATGATTGTGCCGGGCGGCTTTGGCGATAGGGGTATAGAGGGAAAAATCAACGCCTGCCGCTACGCAAGGGAAAACAACATACCTTTTTTGGGCATTTGTCTGGGTAT
>JAISSN010000046.1 GCA_031273105.1 Holophagales bacterium
CTTCGTTTTTTACTATCATCGCCAGTGAAATCAGCATAAATTCAAATCATCCCCCTCAGTCTCATCAGGTCAGGGTCGTTGGGAAAATTCTTCAGCCCCAGTTCCAATACAGACACAGCCGTATCGCGCTGGCCGTTCTGGTATAGATATACAGCCGCCAGGCGGTGCCAGCGGCCCTCGCCTCCGCCGGGGCATTTTCGTATGGCAAGCAGGGCGTCCTGCACAGCCTGCTGGGTGTTATCCCTTGCCATTTCAATTTTTAGCAAATTGTCGTACAGAGCCGGTTCATTTGGGGCCATGTCTATGGCTTCTAAGGTTGCTCTGCGGGCGGCGTCAAGGTTGTTTGCGGCGTTGTTTGCGGCGTATTCCAGCTCGGCCAGGCGCTTGCGGGCCATTGCGCTGCCAGGCTGCAGTTCTATCGCCTTCATCATGGCTTCACGCGCCGCGCTAAAATCTCCCAGCGCCCAACATGAATGGCCCTTGCCCAACCATGCCAGAGCGTGTTGAGGGTGTTGACTCAACAGCATGTCGAAGTACCCTATTGCTTCAGCGTGTCTGTCCATATTTTGCAGGGCTAATCCCCCTCCATACAGGATGAAGGGATCCACGGCTATTGCCAGCTTTATGTTCGCTTCAATAGCTTCCTGGGCCGACCTCCCTCCATACAAGACGAAGGAATCCACGGCCAGCGCCAGCTTTATGCTTGCCTTGGCCGCTTCCAGGGCTGTCTCCCAATGTTTTGCGCGCAGAGCCTGCTGTAACAGCCGGAGATGCACGGGCGCAAAGTCAGGATTAGCCTCGGCCTCCAGACGGGCAAGCATCAGATAGTATTGAGCTTTATATTCCTCTCGTTCAGCAAGCAGTTTTCCATAGTGGTGTATCACCGCATCTAGGTTTTTTGTTGTCTTTCTGCTTGGAATTAATGACGCCTCATAGGTTTCATGTACTCTGCTGTTAAAAGTCAGGCCGTCAAACATTTTTACCAGCCTCGGTACTGGAATGTCGGCATAAAAAGGCAGTTCCCTGCCTTCAGAGTAGTCGGACACGTTGGGGGTGAGCGCTATGTCCTGCAAACTCACGTCAGGTTTGATCGCGTAATTGCGATGAATCAGGTTATAGGCGTCTGCCTGTGGCCGCTGGCACGCGTTTTTAATTTTTTCATGGTCTAAGGCGTCAATGGCCTCGTCAGCGTCCAGTATGAGAACCCAGTCTCCCTTGCAATATTTAAGGCTTTCATTGCGCGCCGCGGAAAAATCGTCGCACCACTTAAACGGATAGACCCGCGCTCCAAATTCCCTGGCGATATCTATGGTTTTATCCGTGGAGCCTGTGTCAACCACGATTATTTCGTCAACCAGGGCTTTAACCGACTCCAGGCAATGGGCCAGCATGCCTTCTTCGTTTTTTACTATCATCGCCAGTGAAATCAGCAATCAAGGCTCCCGTCAAATCAAGTCTTTCAGCCTCATCAGTTCGGCGTCGCCGGGAAAAGTTTTAAGGCCCAGGTCCAATATAGCCAGAGCCGTGTCGAGCTGGCCCGCCTGGCACAAATAGGCCGCCGCCAGGCGATGCCAGCGGCCCTCGCCTCCGGCGGGACAATTCTTTATGCCAAGCAGCGCGTCCCTTACCATTTGCCGGCGGTTATTCCTGGTCGCCTCTATTCTCATCAAAAGGTCGTACAGGGCCGGTTCGTTGGGGGCTATCTCCAGGGCGCCCAGCGTTATCTCCCGGGCGGCGTCAAGGTTGTTTGCGCGCAGCTCCAGCTCCGCCAGGCGTCCCCGGGAGGGCACGTAGTCTGGCTGTAACTCTATCGCCTTATTTATCAGATCGCGCCCGCCATTGACGTCCCCCAGGGCTTCCGCAGAGACGCCCTTGCCCAGGGTGGCTAAAGGGTGGCTGGGGTTTCGCCAGAGCAGCATGTCAAAGTAATTTATGGCCTCCCCGTGCCTCTCCAATTCCTGCAGGGCAAGGCCCATCCCGTAATATACAAGGGGTTTCGGAACAGGTACGATTTTCATGGCCGCCAGAGCGGCTTCCATGGCGGTCTCCCATTGTTTTGCCACGAGGGCCTGCTGCAGTAAATTGAATTGGGCCTGCTCACTGGCGGGGTCGTCGTCAAACTCCTGCCTGGCAAGCGTGAAGTAGTACTGGGCCTTTTGTTCTTCCCTGCCGGCGTGCAGTTTTCCATAGTGGTGTATCACGGCGTTGAGAGCGCCTATGGTCTTTTCATGGGACGCCAGGGACTGGCCGAGGGTTTCATGGATTCTGCCCTTAAAGGCCAGGCCGTCAAAGAGCCTCGCCAGCCTGAGGCCGGTATTGTCGGCGTAAAAGGGCAAATGCCCGCCCTCCTGATAGTCCGACACATTCGGCCCCACTCCGGCGTCCAGCGAAGACTCAACGGAAGTGGGCGTATATGTGCGCGTGATCAGGCTATAGGCGTCTGCCCGCGGGTTTTGGCAAGCGTCTTTTATCTTTGCGTGGTCTGCCGGGTCAACGGCCTCGTCGGCGTCCAGTATGAAAACCCAGTCGCCCTTGCAGTATTTAAGGCTTTCATTGCGGGCGGCGGAAAAATCATCGCGCCATTCAAAGCGATAGACCTGCGCTCCAAAGCCCCTGGCGATATCAATGGTTTTATCTGTGGAGCCTGTGTCAACCACGATTATTTCATCAACCAGAGCTTTAACCGACTCCAGGCAATGGGCCATCATGGCTTCTTCGTTTTTTACTATCATCGCCAATGAAATCAGCATACCCAACCCCCAATGGGTTATAGTTTATCAATGATTTGCCAGCCTGGTCAGCCCGGGTTAAAATTTCTTTCGGGATTGTAAGAAAAAAAATATTAAGTTTGTGAAAACTTTTGCCGAAACATAAAACGTCAAACAACTGGTGGCAAGGACGCCACCCAACGCATCAAGGAGGATGCCATGGCCGCAGGGTCTATTCTTAACAACATTTCCGCCCTCAGCGCAAGCCGCACACTGGGTATCACCCAATCCGGGCTGGACAAAACCATTGGCCGCCTGACCACCGGCATGCGCATCAACAAAGCGCAGGACGACGCCGCCGGCTTAGCCATCAGCAACAGGTTAGGCGCAGACATCAGGGTCAGCGCCCAGGCAAGGCGCAACGCCTACGACGGCATTTCTTACCTGCAGGTGGCGGACGGCGCTCTGGACGAAGTCACCAACCTCTTAACCCGCGCCTCAGAACTGGCTGAGCAAGCCCGCACGGGCACCATCAGCTCGACCAACCGCGAGGCCCTCAACCTTGAGTTCCAGGTGATCAAGGACGCCATCAAGAACGTCGGCGATAACGCCAGATTCAACGGCGAAGTGGTCTTCAGTGCGACCACCAAGTTTGTCGCCGTCGCCTCTTTCACAAATGTTGACTTCACCATCGGCACCATGAATGGGAATCTCGCAAGCGCCACCGACATCTTAACTACGTCTGGCGCCGCAGCTGCTATGACAGAATTGGATAGCCTGATACAGAATGTCAGTATGCAGCGCGCCACCATCGGTTCCAGACAGCAATATCTGACCACGATTGCCAATACGTTGGGCATCCAGGTTGAAAACTTCACGTCAGCCAACTCTCAGATCAGAGACGCCAACGTGGCCGACGAGGTAATCAACCTGACCAAGTTCCAGATACTCACACAGACAGGCATCAGCTCTCTGGCTCAGTCCAACCAGGCCGCCCAGTCGATGCTCGGCCTCCTCCGCTAATCTTCGGAAGGTTTTTCAGGAGTTTATGGATAACAAATGGGGGGAGGCTCTCTTTAGGGCCTTTCCCCGTTTTTGCTTAAACACCGCAACAGGAGCCAGTTATGCCAGACCCCATCTCAATAGCAGGCGGCGCTGGCCCAATTGTAACTGCTTCGCTTGTTAATCCATTTGTAAGACCTCAAGCGGCGGCGGATACCACAGGGGCCAAAGTTGCCCAGCCCCAATCAGAAAAGAATGAGGCTACCAGTAACACCGATAAAAACGAACAAGGCTACAACCCGCTGAACAAACTGGACGGATCAAACCAGACGGAAGAAGCGGGCAAAGATTTCCTGGGTAGCGAGCGGGACGCCGTGCTGGAAAAAGCGGTTGAAACGCTGACTCAATACCTGGAAAAATTGCCCTCTGACATGGAAGTCAGGTTTGACAAAGAGACGGACAGATATCTGTTCAAGCTGGTCAACCCTGTCACCAGGGAAGTCGTCAGGCAGTACCCGCCTGATGAATTTCTCAACATGGTGAGACATCTCAGAAGTCTGGAAAAAAATTCCACGAACAGCGGCATTTTTCTCGACGATAGGCATTAAACTTTCTTACGGGTTTACAGGTTAAGTTGAATTAAGGAGCTAAAACCATGGCATCAATGAGTTTTGCCGGCATTTCCACCGGCATACCCACCGACCAGATGATTGAAGCGATGCTGGCCAATGAAAGACTGCCCATAAATCGCCTGCAATCCCGCCAGACGACAAATAACCAAAAGAAAACCGCGCTGCAGGTAATGAAGACGGCTTTCAGCAACCTGGCGACGAGCGTCGCCTCGCTGACGAGCGCCAAGCTGAGCGGACGCACCGTCAGCAGTTCGGACTCGTCCGCTATGACGGCCACGGCCAGCGGGGGCGCTTCTGGATCGTACGACGTCGTGGTCAGGCAACTGGCCACAAAAGCCCGCGCCGAGGTAAGCAATTCGTTTGGCTCGCCGACCGATTCCGTCGGAAGCGCCGGCGATTCCTACACCATCGTCGGTAAAAACGGCGCTGAAACAAAAATCACGCTGGAAGACGGCAAGACTTCCCTGGCGGACCTGAGCGCCGCCATCAACGCCAAGTCTGGAGAAACAGGCGTTTCCGCCAACATCGTCCAAAAGAAGCCGGGCGAGTACCATATGGTGCTTTCTTCCACGGAAACAGGCGCGGGCACAGACGGCCGCGATACCATTGGCATTTACGGCGAGTCGGGCAACGCCCTCGGCGTAGGGACGGCCCTTGACGGCGACGGCAATATTGCTGGCATCAATGTCACCGAAAGGGCAAAAAATGCCGTGTTCACGCTGGACGGCGTCGAGATGGAGCGCTCCACAAACACCGTTTCCGACGCCGTTGACGGCGTAACCTTTACGCTGAACAAGGCCGAAAACAAGACCGTCACGCTGAAGGTGGCCATGGACACAAGTTCCATAGTCAGCGCCTTTCAGGACGTTATATCCAAGTACAACACAGCCATGCAGTCGTACAAAAACAACAGCGGCGTTTTTTCCGGCGACGCGACCATGCGAACCATATTTACGCAGCTGCGGTCTTCCATTTCCGGCGCCGTGCAGGGCGGGGACGGGGATATGTGGTCTTCCGCTGTTCTCGGCCTGACCACCGGCCGCGACGGCACGCTGAGCCTTGACACCAAGAAGCTGGAAGAATCGCTGCAGTCAAATCCCGAAGCCGTAGGCAAGGTTTTTGACAAAATGTCAAAGGACTCCAAGACATTTATTGATGGATTGACGACCAGCGGCGGCGGAACGATAACCAATCTCATCAGCAGCATTGATACGGCGAACACCAACCTGTCCAAACAAATTGAAACAATTCAGGCCAGGCTGGATCGCCGCAAAGAAACCCTGACGGCCGAATTCGCCAGGCTGGAGACCCTTATCGGTCAAATGCAGTCCGCCGGCCAAAGCCTTTCGGGCCTGTCTTCTTGATTTCTCTTGATTTTGTATTTAGCCTGAGGCAAAATGCACAGTAGCCTTCAGGAGTTCGCATGATCCCAAGCCAAGCTGTCGCACAGTCAGATAGTTACTTGTTACAGCGGATCCAAGGCGCTACTCCTGAGCAACTGTGCGTTTTGCTTTTGGAAGGGGCGCAGAGGTTTCTGCTTCAGGCCATCAACGCTACCAAGAACCGCAACATCGCGGATAAGGCCAGGTTTGTAAACCGCGTGTCCGCAATCATTGAGGAACTAACCGTCCAGTTGAACCAGGATGAAGAAAACGAGCTGGCCATTAACCTGACGCGCATCTATGAGTGGTGGATGAACCAGCTGTTTGAAGGCAGCCGGAACAACGAGTACGAAAAAATGGAGAAGATATATACCCAGATGGACTCAATTAAAGCCACATGGGAAGAGTTAATTCACAAAAGTCAATCCGCTCAACCCCCACCAGCGGCGCAGCGCGGGTTTGGAGAGGACTTGATGGGATGAGCGACGACGCCGTTAAGAACTTGATTCTTGAGATGGAAAACTATCTCAGAGAAACAGAAATGCCCGACTTGGATTTCATTACCGAGTGGAACGCTAGATTTCACGCGGCCGTTGACGCCGCCGACCGCGGACCTGACTGGAAAGATGTTGTTGGCCGCGCCCACGCCTTGGGCGAGGCAATCCAGAAACGGATAGGCGGCCTGAATTATGAGAGAGATCAGATGCGCCAGGAACTTGGCGTTCAGGCCATCGGCCAGAGGGCGCTCAAGGGCTATTCTGCCGGGACGCAATAAGGTCGTCTATTACAGCTTCTATCACGTCCTCCCAATTTCCCTCAGAAGGCTGCCTGTATATCTGCATGGAGGGGTACCAGGGGCTGTCTTTTCTTGTCAGCATCCATCGCCAGTCGGGCTTGAAGGGCAGCATTAACATAGTTGGTTTTCCAAGAGCGCCGGCCAGATGGGCCATAGCCGTGTCAACGGTGACGATTAAATCCATGCTGCTCACCACAAAAGCTGTGTCGGCAAAGGAGTCCATCAAATCCGCCATTGGTATTACACCGTCAAATGGGATCAGATCAGGGGTTTCCCGCTGAAGGCTGTACCAGGCTGCGCCCGTGTACCGTCCAAATGGCGGAAGGAAGGCGGGCGAAATTGAGCGCAAGCGATCATTTTGATAGAGTTTGCCCCCGGCCCATACAAGGCCGATTTTTTTTAATTTATTTGGTTTATTTAATTTATTTGATTTGTCTGAATTATCTGGATTATCTGAATTATTTAATCTGTCAATAATAGCTTCTCTGTTTTTGACAATGGGCGGGATTTTTAAATAAGGTATTTGGGCGGGTATGGTATTTAACTCCGTGCCTGAAACCAGGGGGAGGGACATAAGGGGAAGCTGAAAATCAAAATTTGGCTTATCGTCTTTATTTGTAATAACATAATCAAAGCCATCGCAGGTTTTGGCCAGGTCGGCGAGGTCGTTTTGGACATAGAGAATGACCGCGCCGCCCAGGGCCTTGACCATAGGCCCATAGCGCAACATCATAATCGTATCGCCAAAGCCTTGCTCCCAGCGGAGTAAAAGCGTACGCCCCGAAAAGGGTTTCCCTGTCCATAGCGGCTCATTAAACCCGGATTTCCGCTGATTGCTCGGCCTGTGCTCAAACAGCCTGAATCCCTCACGAAAGTCGCCCAGCCTTAAATAGATTACGCTTTTTTCCCATAAATACTTATCGCTGTCTTTAAATTTTATGTCAATAAGTTTTTCCGCGTATCGCCTATATTTTTGATGGTCATTTTTTATCATATAAACTGATATCAGCGTATTTAACACGTCAATATTATCTGGCTCTATCTCCAGCGCCCTTAGCAGTTCAGGCTCTGTTGAAGCCGCGTCTCCCGTTATGTACATGAATTTTTGCAGAGCCAGAATATAATCGGGCCTGTCTGGATTGAGGGCGAGGAGGCGCTCGTATATTTTTCTGGCTTCTTCAAAACTATCAATGCCAACCAGGGCTGACGCTTTATTTAACAGGGCGGGTTCAAAATCGGGAAAAATTTCAAGCGCCCTGGCGCAGGCGCTGAGGCAGTCCTCATGCCTGTCCATCACGAGCAACAGACCCGCGTAGTCAGACCAGGCCTGGGGATCCCCTGTCTCGTGTTTTAAAAAGAGCCTGTAATTCATCAGGGCGACCGAGTAGTTTTCAGCTTTGTCCGCCTCTCGGGCCAGCTCAAGTATGGAATGCAAAGACGCCATAGTTCTATTATAGTGATTCAACTTGAGGAACGTCTTGCAGTATTAAAGTTACGTCTGCGCTTGGAACGCAAGATTCGGCGCATGCGCCTCATCTGTGCGCACCGCACGGTTCAGCTTTTTCAAAATTGAACGGCTATATGGCAGTTTAAAGCCTCTGGCTGCGGTAAGATTCTTTTATTATTATGAGCGCGCGCCCTTTTGTTGAATTGTTTTGCGACGGCGCCTGCCTTGGAAATCCGGGGCCGGGGGGTTGGGCGTATTTACTGCGCGTTACTACAGCAAAAGGCCTGCAGGAAAAAGACGGCTGCGGCGCGGAAAGTTCTACTACAAATAACAGGATGGAGCTAAGGGGGGCCATAGAGGGCCTGAGGGCGCTCAAGCGCCCCTGCGATGTAAAACTTTACTGCGACAGCCAGTACGTAGTAAAAGGAATCAGTGACTGGCTGAGCGCCTGGAAGTCAAGGGGCTGGCGCAGGGCGGACAAAGGCCCGGTTTTGAATGTAGAGCTTTGGAGGGAACTGGACGAATTGTTAAATATCCACAATGTTAAAGCCATCTGGGTGAAGGGACACGCCGGACATCCCGAAAATGAGCGCGTTGACGCCCTGGCCAGGTCGGGGATACCCGCGAAGAGCGGAGGATGAAAAAACGCCGGGGTGACGGCGACACGACAATATTGACCGATGCGAGCCAATTGCAAAACCTCCGGGCTTTGCCAGCAATGCGGGCGCCAGACGTAAATTTTTCAGGAGTTGTCACAATGGCGCACAATGTTCTCAGGAGATTTTGCAATTAGCTCAGGCTTATTCACATATCAGCCATACCGTGTAAAACTTTTTGTTTTGAGGTTGCGATGCCTGCCGCCCTTTTTTCCGTATTCGACAAAACCGGCCTTGTTCCTCTCGCCCAGGGACTTCAGGACTTGGGGTGGAAGCTGATGGCCACGGGGGGTACGCTTAAAACCCTGTTGGGAGCGGGGCTGAAGGTAATTGAAGTCGCCGACTACACAGGCGCGCCGGAGTGCTTTGACGGGCGCGTCAAGACGCTGCACCCCAGGATTCACGGCGGGCTTTTGTTCAGAAGGGAGTCGGCCGCCCACGTCGAAGACGCCAGGCGGCTGAACATTGAACCTATAGACCTGGCGGTGGTTAATCTCTACCCCTTTGAGGCCACAATCGCCAGGGAAAACGTCAGTTTTGAAGAGTGCGTCGAGCAAATTGACATAGGCGGGCCGTCCATGCTCAGGAGCGCGGCAAAAAACCACGTATCCGTAACCGTACTGGTTGACCCTGCCCAATACGATTTGTTTCTTGAGAAAACCAGGGCGGATACATGGTCGGAAGCCGACAGGCGGGCCTGCGCTCTGGAGGTGTTCCGCCGCACGTCCGCGTACGACGCCGCCATTTCCGCCTGGCTGGAAAGACAGACGCAATTAACGCAGCAAGACGGCAAGCCAGATGGACTGCCGGAACAGCTAACGCTGAATCTGAAGTCCGCGCAGAGCCTCAGATATGGCGAAAACCCCCACCAGGCGGCGGGGTTTTACACGCAGCCCGGCGCGAGGGCCGAAGGCATTGCCGCCTGCAAACAGTTGCAGGGCAAGGAGTTGAGTTTTAACAATTTACTTGATTCTGACGGGGCCGCCAGGGTGGTCTGGCAACTGGACGAGGCGGGGTGTGTGATTGTCAAACACAATAACCCCTGCGGCATCGGCCTCGCCGATAGCCCGACGGACGCCTTTTTAAAGGCGCAGGCCAGCGACCCCGTGAGCGCCTTTGGCGGAATCGCGGCCTTCAATCGGCCCCTGGACGCGCAAACCGCCCGAGCTATGATCTCAGCTTTTTGGGAAGTCATACTGGCGCCTGGGTTTGAGAGCGAGGCCCTTGAAGTATTTGCGGCGAAAAAACAACTGCGCCTGCTCGAAACGCCAGACCAGTGGCCTTTGAGCGCAAACGGGCTGGATTTGCGCGGCATAGGCGGCGGCTTCCTGCTGCAAGGCCCCGACGACGCATTTGCCCCCGTCAGCCAATGGGAGGTCAAGGCAATAGGCAAAACGCCGAGGCCGCCGGACAGAGACCTCATCCTCGCCCAGTTAGCCGCCAAGGCGGTGAAGTCCAACAGTATCGTCCTGGTCAGGGACGGCGGAACGGTGGGCGTTGGCGCAGGTCAGATGAGCCGTGTTGACAGCGTTGATATAGCGTGCCGGAAAGCCGGCGACAGAGCCAGCGGCGCGGTTTTAGGCTCTGACGCCTTTTTTCCCTTTGCCGATGGTCTCGAACTGGCGGCAAAAAACGGCGTAACGGCCTTCATAGAGCCGGGAGGCTCCGTCCGGGACAATGAAGTCATAGAAGCCGCGCAAAAACTGGGCGTATGGCTTTTCTTTACAGGAATGCGCCACTTCAGGCATTGAGAATTATGAAAACATCAGAGCTTCGCCAGCGCTTTCTCAAATACTTTGAAAAACTCCAGCACCGCGCAGTTGCGTCCTTGTAATTCCAATTCTAAATAGAAATTGCTTTAATTTCTATTTAGAATTGGAATGCGCGACACGGATGTCGCGCCGAAATGCGCAGCATTTCGAGAGGCAAGGAACGCTTACGACGCCGTATCC
>JAISSN010000053.1 GCA_031273105.1 Holophagales bacterium
GAATGGGCGAGAGGGGGGGGGGGGGGGGGGGGGGGGGGGCGGGGGGGGGAGTATGAATGATTTATGTCACAGGGCGGCCTGTGTGTTTCGTCGGTGCATGAATCATTTATACGCTGGTCTGGCTGGTAATTTTGATCCATTCGGTTCCTTCGAACCTCGCGTCTCAAGCCCGGCAATCCGTTAGATACATATCCGCCAGACTCCCGTCGATCCCTGCCTGTCTCTCTGTCCCGCTCCATCTGTAACACCGTTTCCGCGCCCTTTTGATTGAAAAGGGGGTAATCCCAAAAAACAGTAGAAACGAGATCGGGAAGTTTGTCAACAGAAAACTTTGGTCATCTTTGAAAAAAGTTGAACCGCCCTATATCATAAGAAACATGCGTACGATTCGTCTTTTTAACACACTGACGCGCAGTATTGAGCCTGTCGCGCCAATTGAACCGGGCGTCGTGAAGGTCTATAACTGCGGGCCTACCATTTATAGCTTTGCCCACGTCGGCAACCTGCGGACGTTTTTGTTTCAGGACTTGTTGAGACGCGTGTTTGCGTCAAGCGGCTTTGACGCGCGATTCTGCATGAACCTGACTGACGTCGAGGACAAGATAATCAGGGACTCTCAAGCAGAACTGCCCGCGGACGCCGATAACGAGACGCGCCTGAAGGCGATGAGGGCGTTTACGAACCAATTTGAAAAATCCTTTCTGGAAGACCTTGACGCATTGAGAATCCAGCGGCCAACGCACATGCCCAGGGCCACGGATTACATTCCCCAGATGATTCGCCTGATTGAAGGGCTGGAAAAAAATGGGCTGGCCTACGAGCGCGATGGAAGCGTGTATTTTCGCGTTTCGGCCTTCCCCGGCTATGGCTGCCTGGCGCGCCTGGACAGAGACGGCATGAAGGCGGGTGCCAGCGTTGACGCTGATGAGTATGACCGCGATTCCCTGAGCGATTTTGTCTTATGGAAAGGCACAAAGCCCGGCGAGCCATGGTGGGAGTCCGGGTGGGGAAGGGGGCGTCCGGGGTGGCACATTGAATGTTCGGCCATGAGCCTGGAACTATTCGGCGAGTATCTGGACATCCACACAGGCGGCATCGACCTGGTTTTCCCCCACCACGAAAACGAAATAGCCCAAAGCGAGGGTCTGCTGGGCCACCAATGGGTGAGCCACTGGGTTCACGGCGAACACCTGATGGTCGAGGGCGAAAAAATGTCCAAGTCCCTCGGCAACTTCTATACGCTCCGCGACCTTCGCGCAAAAGGCGTTGATCCGATAGTTTTTCGCTTTGCCATACAGTCCAACCACTACAGAAAGCCCTATAACTTTACCTTTGACGGCTTAGGCGCGTCTGAGGCGGCGCTTAAACGAATAAGAGCCTTCAGGCGCAGGATGGAAGACGCATCCGCCCCTGGCGGCGGCGGCGACTTTAAGGAACCCATTGACCCGAGTGAGCGTATCGAGCAGGCCAGGGGAGAATTTTGGAACGCTCTCTGCGACGACCTCAATACCCCGGAAGCCCTGGCCGCCCTGTTCACGCTCATCACAGACCTCAACGCCCAGGACGACCGCGTGCTGATGACGCCGGACGAGCGCGGCGCGGCCCTTGCCTTTTTAGACGAGACAGACGCCGTTTTCGCCGCCTGGCCCAAGGAATCACGGGCATTAGACCAGGAAATAGAATCCATGATAGAGGCCCGCAAAGCGACAAAGACAAACAAGAACTGGGCCGAGGCCGATAAAATACGGGAAGAGCTAAAGGCCATGGGAATTATTTTAGAAGACAGAAAGGACGGAAGCGTCGCCTGGCACAGAGAGTGATTATAAATAATGGCAAACACTTCAAATGGCAAAATAGCAATCGCTCTCAGCGGCGGTGTTGACTCTGGCGTGGCGGGCGCTCTGCTGCTGGAAGAAGGCAGGGAAGTCATCGGCGTGACAATTCAGATGCACAATCCGGCGGTGCTTGGGGGCGTGGTTCGGGATAAGCTGGAGGCGGCAGGAGCAATAGCGCGGAAACTCGGAATACAGCATTTCATACTTGACTGTGTTAATGATTTTGAACGCCTGGTGTTGCGCCCGGCGTGGAATGAATACGCGGCTGGCCGCACGCCGTGTCCGTGCATGTGGTGCAACGAGCGCGTCAAGTTTGACATCATGCTGGACTGGGCGCTGGAGAACGGATGTCAGGCGCTGGCTACGGGACACTATGTAAAACTCAGCGCGGATGGCGATCAGATAGTGATGCTGCGCGGCGACGACAGAAATAAAGACCAGACCTATTTTTTATCGGGGGTTACTCAAAAACAGTTGTCCCGGCTTGTGTTTCCCCTTGGCGACAGAGACAAGCCCTGGGTGCGAAAAAAGGCTGGCGAATTGGGCCTGCCCTGCGCGGAGCGCGCAGAAAGCCAGGATTCGTGCTTTATATTCCCCGGGCTGTCCCTTTCGGAATCATTAAAATCGCGGTTTGCCGGCGACACCACGCAAAGTGGCGGCTTTATCGTGGATTGGAACGGCAGCAAACTGGCCCGGCACGGCGGCATACACAATTTCACCGTTGGCCAGCGCCGGGGCGTAAAAGTCGGTACCGGCGCCAGAGCATGGGTGCGCGACCTGGACGCGTCAACGGGCGACGTGTATCTGACGAACAACGAAGACGACCTGCTGCGCGATGAAATCATCGTATCCGGCGTCAGTTGGACAACCCTTGAGCCTCCGCCGACGCCGCTGGAGTGCGAAGTCCAGATCAGATACCGCAGCGCGCCTGTGGCGGCGACGCTGCTTGAAATTTCAGATGGCCGGGGAAAGTTGCTTCTCCATAAGCCCGCCAGGGCAGTAGCGCCTGGCCAGGCCGCAGCCTTTTATGACGGCGATCGCGTCCTGGGGCGCGGATGGATAGAATGAGGTTCACATGGAAATTCGTGTTTATTACGAAGACACCGATTGCGGCGGGGTTGCCTACTACGCCAATTACCTGCGGTGGCTGGAGCGCGGCAGAACGGAGTTCTTGAGGGAACGCGGCATTGAATTGGCTCTGTTAATGCGCCAGGACGTTTGGTTCAGCGTCAGCGAGTGCAACATAAAGTACAAAAAACCGGCCAGGTACGACGACCTGCTCAATGTCACAACTGAATTAGAAAAAATCGGCGGCGCAGCCTTTTGGCTGAAAAACCGCGTCTGGCGCAAAGATGAACTGCTGGCCGAAGCCAGCGTGCGCATTGCCTGCATGAGCGGCGAAACGGGCAAGGCAAAGCGAATACCCCGCGAAGTGGTTGAAGCGCTCCAGGCCGGGATTTGATTCCAATTCTAAATAGAAATTGCTTTAATTTCTATTTAGAATTGGAATGCGCGACACGGATGTCGCGCCGAAATGCGTAGCATTTCGAGAGGCAAGGAACGCTTACGATGCCGTATCC
>JAISSN010000070.1 GCA_031273105.1 Holophagales bacterium
TGGGCGCACAAGCTGAACCCATACGACTTTGACCCGGACAACAAGTCAGATTTTCAATTCAGCCTGGGGACAACATTTTGAGAGTTATAGATTGAGAGTTATAGATGTTGTCAAACACGATAATTCCAATTCTAAATAGAAATCGCTTTAATTTCTATTTAGAATTGGAATGCGCGACACAGATGTCGCGCCGAAATGCGCAGCATTTCGAGAGACAAGGCGAGACCACGCTCTCGCCGCAGCCGACTACTTCAAAATTGCAGGACGCAATTTTGAAGTAGAATTGGAATAACAGGGTATTCCGCAGGGTTTGCAACTCACTTGATTCAGAGACGGAATGAGTTACAATTATTTTTCTGTGTTTTTTGTTTTTTTATGTTTTTGGAGTGACCATGCTACTTCGCAGTTTTTTACTGGCCGCAGCCACTTGCGCGGTTTTTGCTACAGCTCAGGAAGCGCCCAGATTTGCCTTTTTTCACCCCGGGTACCTGGTCGAAAACACGGCCCAGGGCAAGCGCGTTTTTGCCGAAGTGCAGACATTAGGCAAAAGGCTTAACGACGCGCTAAAGGCCAAAGCTGACGATCTTCAAAAAATGGAGCAGCAACTCAGGTCTTCAAGTATTTCTGAGGAAGGCAGAAGCAAGATCGCCCGTGAATTGGAAGATGGCAGAATCTCTTTTCAGAGAATGCAGGAAGACAGCCAGGCTCAGATGCAAAGAGTAGAGCAGACGGCTTTTCAGCAGTTTTCAGGTGAAATAGGTCCTATCATCGAAGCTCTCGCAAAAGAGCAAAATCTTCATTGCGTCTTTCAGATGCAGGAAGGAATGCTGGCCTGGGTGGATCCGGCCTGGGCCTTAAAATTTACCGAAGAAGTTGCCAAGCGCTATGACGCCGCTTATCCCGGCGGCACACCAGCTAAATAGGCGGGATACAGCCGTGAAAATCCTGCTGCTGGGATCTGGCGGCCGCGAACACGCTCTTGCGCTGAAACTGAAGTCAAACCCCAAAGTTGAGCTGTACGTCGCGCCCGGGTCTGACGCGATTGCTGAATGCGGCGTATGCTTGCCTTTTGGCGCGGAAGACGGCAAGGCCCTGACTAAATGGGTTTCAAAAAACAGCCCCGACCTCGTTGTGGTAGGTCCTGAAGCCCCCCTGGTTTGCGGTATCGCGGATGATCTGACCCGTCTGGGCGTACCTGTCTTTGGGCATCCGCGCGCTACATCCCTCCTGGAAGGTTCAAAGTCCTTCGCAAAAGACTTCATGACTCGCCACAACGTGTCATGCGCTTTTTCCATTACCGTTGACAATATTGAGGAAGGCGCGTCCCTCATCAGCGGTTGGCGGCACGGATACCCAATAGTCTTGAAAGCCGATGGATTAGCGGCGGGTAAGGGCGTGACGCTTGCCCAAACCGAAGCCGAAGCCATTGAAACCCTGCGGGATTTTTTAGCCGGACGCTTCGGGGACGCCTCTCGCAAGGTTGTTCTTGAAGAGCCGCTCTTTGGAATGGAATTAAGCCTTCACATACTGGTTGACGTACGCGGCGAGAGCGCCTCATATTGTATGCTTCCGGCCTGTCAGGATCACAAGCGCCTTTTTGAAAACGACAAAGGCCCCAACACCGGCGGCATGGGCGCATTCGGCCCGATACCCTCCCTGCGGCCTGAAGACATGGAACGCCTGCGAAAAGACCTGGTTGAGCCAACCGTGGCCGGTATGCAAAAGGATGGCCTGGAGGGGCGGGGGGTATTATTTTTTGGCGTTATGCTGACTGCTGACGGCCCTAAACTTCTGGAGTACAACGTCCGCTTCGGCGATCCTGAAACTCAAGTATTGATGCAGCTTTTAGACGAAGACTTATCTGAACTGCTGTACTCGGTGGCTACCCATAAACTTAAACCAGGAGAATTAAAAATATTCCCCGGCACAGCCATTTGCGTAGTTCTGGCGGCCAAAGGCTACCCCGACGACCCGCAGAAGGGCGCGGTTATTGATATTAAGTCCCCAGCTTGTTCCCTCATTCACGCCGGCACGGTAAAGACGCCGGATGGCTGGAAGGTCAACGGCGGGCGCGTCATCGGCCTAGCGACGCGAGCCAGTGATTTAAATGAGGCAAGAAGCGCGGTTCTTTCAGACTTAGACCAAAAACAGGTCTGCTGGCCCGGTATGCAAGTAAGGCGGGATATTGGGCTTAAAGCGCTGTAAAGTGCCAACTGGTTTGACATCTCATACCATTTCCTATTGATTACAAAGTGAACTGCCTGGTCAGATTGCTCATCGTGTCGGCGGATTTTGCCAGGTCGTTTATCATCTGGTTGGTTTGCTGGATTGAATCGGTGAGCAGTTTTAGCGCGTCGGTGTTCCTATGGGTTACTTCAAAGGTTGACTGCATTGAGCCAACTACTCGCTGGCCAACAGCCACCTGCTGATCTAGCGTCACTGATGATTTGCTCGCTATGTCGGCGCTCTTGCGTACGTTGCCCTCAATGTTGCCTATCATAGCGTTCAAGTCGCCAACGGTCTGCGACCCCACCCTGGCCTTGTCGTTGCTCTCTTTAATCAACTTGGTGATTTCCTGCACCGACGTCGCCGAGCGCTCCGCCAATTTGCGAATTTCATCGGCCACTACCGCAAAGCCCTTTCCGTACTTGCCTGCCCTGGCAGCCTCAATGGCGGCGTTCAGTGAAAGTAAAGAAGCAAGCGACACTGCCTGGCGCACAAGCGAAATTAGCTCCAGCGTGAGGCTTTCAACCAGAGCGTTTGCCAAAAGAATTTCATCGCCTGTTATATTTTCCAGGTGAATGCCGACAGATACGCAAACCACGGCGTTAACGCGGCTTGCAAGCATTGTGGCAAGGCGCTTTGCCATTTCACCCTCTCTGTGGTTTGGCAGGCTAATAAGTGAACATGTGTTTTCTGAGTTTTCAGGGCGTACGTGGCTCGCTAGGGCAATAGCCCCGATGTGGGGCCTGTCGCCGCCGCAAACGACGATGTTCCAGTCAGCGCCCACGGGTTGGGCAGTCAGGCATATGGTCAGCCTGCCGCTTGTTTTTGATAATTCAATCATTTCACTTGAGCGGCCATTGACAACAGGCTCCTGGCATGGGCCTGGGCCTCCGGGCCGTCGGGGTGTCCTGACAAGAGGCGGGCCAGCTCCCTGACCTGCTGCTCGCCATTGACCCATGAAAGCGTGGTGCGCGTTCTGCCCAAAGTTGTCTCCTTTTGCAGGACGCCGTGGTGGTCGGCCCTTGCCGCCACCTGGGCCAGATGGGTGACGGCCAGTACCTGGCGTCCTCTGGCAAGCGTCTGTATTGATTCGCCTACGGCCAGAGCCGTTTCGCCGCCAATTCCGGCGTCAACTTCATCAAGCACAAGAGTAAGCCCATCGCCAATATTCTTGCCGGCGCACATCATGGAGAGCATCAGGCGGCTCAGCTCGCCCCCTGACGCAATCTTTGCCAGGGGGCGAAAGCCTTCGCCCGCGTTTGGCTCAATCCAAAAGGCCAGACTGCTATAGCCCTTTGGAGAGATTCTGAGATTGCGCTCTTGCTGGGCCACAGGGCTTTGCGGATCTTCGCTGTAGCCAACCCTGACCTGCAGTCTGGCCCCTGTCATACCAAGGCGCGTTAATCGCGCGTGGACGCTTTTCTCCAGAGGCGCCACTTGTCCTTGCCGCTGCGCGTGCAGACGCTCAGCGGCGGCGCGATAGGCTTCCGCCGCGCCCTCAAGTGCTTTTTCCATCTCGGCTATTGATTCACCGCCGTCCAACAACGCCGCTTGTTCTTTTCGCAACAGCGCGGTCTTTTCTGAAAGTTCATCAGGCTCGCAGCGAAGCCTCCGGGCAAATCGCTCAAACCTGGCCAGGCGGTTTTCCACCTCCTCAAGGCTGCTTTCCCCTTTGGCGGCCCATCTTCTGTATTCGTCATCCGCCCTGGCCGACAGGTCTTCCAATTCGAGGACTACACTTCTCATGCGATCCTGCTCGCGCTGTATGTCGGGAAGGATAACAGCCGCCCTTGACAGCGCGCGCCTGGCTGATTCCAGAAAGGGCGTCGCGTTTCTGAAGCCTTCAAGGGCTTCGCCCCAGGCGGCCTCAAGGTGCGTGGCGTGGCGCAATGGATCCCGTTCCGCTTTTAGCTGGCTCCATTCATTGGGTTTTGGCGAAAATTTACTTAACTCTCCCAACAGTTCGGCCAGCTCCTCTAAACGCCTCTCGCGGTCCGCCTCGCTGGTTTTATGCGCTTTCAATCTGGCTTCGGCCTCTTTGACGGCATCGGCTTCCGCGCTCAAATCGGCGGTGATGCCTATAATTTCATCAAACAACCCAAGATGTCTTTCCTCGCTCAATAAGCTCTGATGGTCATGCTGGCTGGTGAGGCGTATCCAAATCCTGCTGGCGTCGCGCAAATCAGAAAGCGTTACGGGCGAGCCGTTTATCCACGCCCTGCTGCGGCCATTCGCGCCTACCTCGCGCCGCAACACTATGGGCTGCTCCAAGGGTAGCCCCTTCTCTTGGAGAAAGGCGTCCCAGCTTTCAAAGCGCCCGTCAACCACCGCTTCCACCGTTGCCCTGTCCGTCCCGGCCCTCACGGCGTCCGAATCACTCCTCGCCCCCACCAGAAGGGCCAAGGCGTCAACCAAAAGACTTTTGCCCGCGCCGGTTTCACCCGTCAGCACGGTGAAGGCGTCCTCAAAATCAAGCGCGAGGTCTTCAACCAGCGCGAAATTTTTGATGCGCAAAGAGCAGAGCATCTTAGAGTCGTTTGCCTTGTGGAGCTGAGCGATTTTTCCATTGTTTAGCCAATGAACATAATTTCCGCGATTCTAAGCGCCATGGGCGCATTTCCACAAGGCAAATGCGCGGATGCGCTAGACTGCGCCTTAGTGTAGCGAGCCGACGACAGTCGGTGAGCAAAACGGGGGCGCAGGCGTACACATCCATGTTTATTCCACCCTTCCAAGCGTTTTTTCTTAAAGCGGCGTTGGCTACTGGCCCCTGGATTTGTTAAATTCCTGGACGATTTTGTAAATTCTCTCTTTGGCGCGGAGCTTTGCTTTTTTCAGCTCCACCTCCTCTATGGATTCCCTGGAAGTCAATGAGCGCTTGCCCCCTAAGTGGATGAGGCGCTCGTCCGCAGCTCTGTGTTCTTCTATCAAGCGTTTGAACTCAAAATGTTCCTGCATCAAGTGTTCCCGGACGTCAGGCTTAATGAAATCCACGTACCCTCCAGAAAAATCCCTCGAACAAGGGGAAGCGCGGATGCGCTTAGTGAAAAGGTTACCCCCATGCGCAATTTAGTCAAGCTAAAATAATTGTAATTAACAATTAATAATTTATAGCCAAAGTGGTTGAAAAGCGAGGTAATTGCAAAACCTCTGAAACGTCGCAAGCCAGCGGAGCGGTCACTGAAAAATGAGTGTCTGGCGCCCGCGTTCCTGGCAAAGGCGGAGATATTGTAATTACCTAAATATAAAAAAAAATACGCTGTTGAAAAAAAAGAAAAAAAAAAAAAAATAGATTTAGCCACTTGAAAACCTCTGTGCTAACGCGTCATTTAGCTGGGCGCATTTTTTTATTTTCTTAACCTGGAGGGCGCTGCCCATGAGAAAACAACTCTGCAACCATTTCAAGCTGATAGCGGTTATGTTAGCTATAAGCCTCGGCTTCGTCTCCTGCGGCGGCGGAAACAACGGAGAGAAGCCGGTCCCAACGCCTGTTGTTTATGTGGCGGGATTTACATCACCACCACCCACACAACTTTGGGTAAACGGCGTTCCCCAGAGCCTCAGCCTCAGCGATGGAATTACTGATGCTCATGCTAATTCCGTTTTCGTGTCTGGCAACGATATGTATGTGGCGGGGAATGAACACGATGACGGCCTCCGCGACTATGCCACACTCTGGGTAAATGGCGTTCGCCAGCGCCTCAGCGATAGCTACGGCAGCTTTGCTAATTCCGTTTTCGTGTCGGGCGGTAACGTGTATGTGGCGGGGAATGAAGATGACGGCTATCACTACTATGCCA
>JAISSN010000112.1 GCA_031273105.1 Holophagales bacterium
CCCCCGCCAATACCACTCTTACACAGCATCAGCGCAAATCCCAAAGCCCCCCGCGGCCTCAACCGCAGACAATCAGACTAACACCTCAACCCAAATTTGCAAGAAAAATTTTCTGCAATAATCTGAGATGTGACAAAAAGCATAGATAGGGTCAACATAAATATTTCATTGGTAGAGCTAATTGCAAAACCTCCAGCTTTGCCAAAAACGCGGACGCCAGACCCGCATTTTTCAGGAATTGCGCACTGGCTTGCGATGTTTCCAGAAGGTTTTGCAATTAGCTCAATTCGGTAATTTTAGCCCAGTGGTTTTTATGAGCCAGGCCTCGTCCCTGACAGGAATACCGAGCGCATCCGCTTTGTCCAGTTTGCTTCCGGCCTTTTCGCCAGCTATCAGCACTGTGGTTTTGCGGGACACGCTGCTTGTCACCTTTGCGCCTAGTTTTATCAGCAGCGCCTCGGCTTCTTCTCTGGAAAGGGTTGGCAACGTTCCGGTTACAACGGCTGTCTGCCCGAACAGGGGTAAGCCATTGGTTGTTTTGGGCGCGGGTTTTTCCGGGTTGATTCCCAATTCCCGCAGTTGGGCGGGTAAGCTGGGATGCCTTTGAAAATAGTCGCGCAGGCTCAGGGCGATTTTTGGCCCTATTTCATCAACGGCAAGCAACGCTATATCGTCCGCGCTCCATAAGCCTTCGAGGCGCCCAAATGCCTGGGCGAGGTTTTCAGCGGTTTTCGCGCCCACAAACGGAATGCCTAAGGCGTGTACCCATCGCCACAGCGGTTTAACCCTGGCCTCTTCCAGCGCCTGCATGATATTTTGCGCGCTCTTTTCCCCAAGCCTCTCCATTGAGGTTAAAAAGGCCAGACCCTTGCCTTTGTCTTGAAGAAGGTTAAAGATTTCCCAGGGGTGTTCAAAGCGCCCGGAGGCTACCAGTTGATCCACCAGGGCGTCGCCGAGGCCCTCGATGTCCAGGGCGCTCTTAGAGCCGAAGTGGCGCATCCTGGCCTGAAACTTGGCCGGGCACTCGTCATTCTGGCAGCGGATGGCGACTTCGTCTTCCGCGTCTTTACCCACTGCTCCCGAACAAACCGGGCATTTTAGTGGTATTTCAAGCATTTTGGCGTCATCAGGGATAGAGTCCGGCACGACGGCGACAACCTTGGGTATTACGTCGCCGCCCTTTTCCAGAAAAACCCTGCACCCAACGCGCGCGCCCAGGCGCTCCAGTTCATCGGCGTTGTGCAGCGTGGCCCGCTTCACCGTTGACCCTGCCAGTTCAACTGGTTCGAGTTCAGCAACGGGCGTGAGTTTACCGGTGCGCCCCACCTGCCAGGTGACGCCGAGAAGGGTTGACGTGGCCTGGGCAGCGGGGTATTTGAAAGCTATGGCCCACCTGGGAGTGCGGTCCGTGGCACCCAGTCTTTGCTGGTACTCGGCCTGCTGAACCTTGATGACTATTCCATCCGTGTCAAAGGGCAGCTTCAAGCGGGCTTCCCGCTGGGCTTCGATAAAGGCCAGGATTTCTTCCATGTCGCCGTCAATCCTTGCGGGCATGGCCCCAAAACCCCATCTGAAGAGTTCAAGCATTGCCCTGGCGTGGTTGTCCGCGCCCAGTAATTGCCAGGGCATGAATTGGAGCCTGCGCTTTGCAACCTCGCGGCTGTCCAGCAATTTCATCGTACCGCTGGCGGCGTTTCGCGGGTTGGCGAACCTCTGCTCGCCGTTTAAGTCCCGTTCAATATTGAGTTCTTCCCACCTTTTGCGGGATAAAAACACCTCGCCGCGCGATTCCAGCGTTTCCGGCGCAATCCTGGGAAGCTCCAGGGGAATGTCGGCGATAGTCCTGGCGTTTTCCGTAACGTCCTCGCCGGTTTCGCCGTTCCCCCTGGTGATTGCCCTCACCAAAATGCGGTTCTCATAGTGCAGGGCCAGACTCAGGCCATCTACTTTAAGTTCCGCGCTGAATGCCGGCGTCGCGCTGCCAGAAGCGTTAAGGCCGCGCCTGACGCGGTTTTCCCAATCCCGCAGGTCTTCTAGTGAATAGGCGTTATCTAGGCTCAACATGGGTATCTCGTGCCTGGCTTTATTGAAGCGCTCCAGCGGAGCGGCGCCGACCCTGTTTGTGGGGCTGTTGGGGTCTGCCAATAGCGGATAGTCCGCTTCCAACTGACGCAATTTGCGCTCCAGCGCGTCGTATTCGGCGTCGGAGATTATTGGCTGATCCAAAACGTAATAGCGGCGGCGATGCTCCTGCACCTGGTCTGCCAGGTGTTTCATTTGGGCTTGAATATCCATGTCTGTCCTATAATACTTCAACAATGCTTCGCTTAATATTACCCTCCGCCGTCTGCCTTGCCCTTTGCGCTCAAGACGCGCACTACCAGCCGCGCTTTGACCTGGAGCAGGGCCATTTTCTCAAGGCTCTGGCTGAGGCTGAGGCCAGGTTACGCAAAAATGACAATGACGCCCTGGCCTGGGCGGCAAAGAGTCAGGCTCTGTGCTCCCTTGTGCGCTTTGTTGAAGCCGAAGACGCAGTCCGGCGCGCCCTTAAAATTCAGCCTGATTTACCCGAGGCCCTGGTCGCCGCGGCCATGTCAAAGGCGGGCAAGGCGTTGCAGCAAAAAAACCTCAACAGCCTGCGCCTCACGTCCCAGGCTATGGACGACTTGAGAAGCGCTGTACAAAAGGACCCCGACTACCCGCTGGCCTGGGCTACCCTGGGCCTCGGCTATCAGCAGTTGCCGGGCATCCTGGGGGGGTCAACCAAAAGGGCGTTGGAGTGCGCGGAGCAATTAAGGCGACTTCAGCCGGCCAGGGGCGACCTGCTCCATGCGCGAATACTATCCATGGGAGGCAGATGGAATGAGGCCGAGCCTTATTTTAAGAAGGCGCTTGCCAGTGCTCCCAGCGACACGGAAATCGTCATCGGCTATCTCAACGAGCTAGGCGAAAAGACAACCAAAAATACGCTGGGAGAAACCGCTCAAAAACAAAAATTGGCAATTGAGGCAAGGCGCTTGATTCCCTTTGTACGCAAGAGCGCCAGGGGCGTTGAGGCCGTGAGTCTGGCGTTTTTAGACGCCGATCTTAATGAGGACGCCTGGAAGATAGCCCTTGAGGCCCTGCCAAGCGTTGACGCGCCGAGTATAATCAAACTCCAGCTGGGTAAGGTGGCCGCCAGAACGGGGCTTCACGATGAAGAAGGCCTGACGTTTCTGGATCAGGCGGCCAGGGAGCCACTGGAGGGCGGGACGGGAGGATACGCTTCCGTCCATTGGCGCAGGGGCCAGATATTAAAAGCCATGGGCCGCATTGCGGAAGCCCGTGAAGCCGCTTTAAAGGCCCTTAGCTACAATCCAGGTCACTCAGGCGCGAAGAGCTTACTGAGCGGCCTTTGACATGGGCCGTAACATTCGGCCCAGGCAACGCCATAGACACGACCCAAACAAGAGGCCGGCCAAGCCCGCCCAAACGCTCCCTGCCTTCTTTCGTCCCTTTGAAACCTTTGAAGCCGCCTTTATAGGCATGCCTGAGAGTTCCGGAGGGTTCATACGCCCTGCGGGGTTCCACAAAGCCGACGGCTGCGACCTGTTTGTTGACTGGCGGGACGCATTAGGAGCGATACACGGGGACGCGGTTAAAGCCGAAGTGGTGAAATCTGAGTATGACGGACGCCTGCGGGGAAGGGTTATCAGTATCATCGCCCGGACCGAGGCCCCCATACCGGCCAAACTCATAAAGCGGGCCTGGGGCTGGAGCGCGGCGCCCCTTGACCCCAGAATGCAGCAGACTATTTCTGTGCCGCCGACGGATTTGGCCTCTGAAAACGACTACGTGACAGTCCTGTTAAACCCAGACCCCAGGCCAGTTCAACTCAGGGGCAAGGTCATCGCCCGCCTGGGCGGGGCCACGGACTTAAAGATTGAAAACCGTCTGACTGCGGCCATGTTCCATATCAGGACAGAATTTCCAGGCGCGGTCATGGAAGAAGTTGCGCCATTCCCCACCCAAGCCCCCGAAAGCTGGACTAATGGCAGAGAAGACCTGCGCGGCGTTACAACATTAACCATTGACCCGCCTGCGGCAAAGGACTTTGACGACGCTATCAGCCTGGAAGTTTTGCCGCTGGAAGAGGGCGGCGGCTGGATACTGGGCGTCCACATAGCGGACGTCAGCCATTACGTGGCTGAAGACGGCCCCTTAGACCAAGAGGCCCGGCTTCGCGGAAATTCTGTCTATTTTCCCGATGAGTGCGTACCCATGTTGCCCGACCGCCTCTCAAGCGAATTGTGCTCGCTTAGGGAGGGCCTTGACCGCCTGACGATGACGGCCTGGATGACTATATCTCCAGAGTTGGAAGTAATAGAAACCCGCTTCGCCGAAAGCGTCATATTGAGCCGACGCCGTCTGACCTACGACCAGGTGAAGAGCGCCTGTATGGACTTGGATGGGCGCGCGCGCTTTGAAATTGGCGAGGATAACTGTCAAATGCTGGATCAGGCTCTTGTATTGTCGCGCCGCCTGACGGAACAGCGCCTGGGCAGGGGGGCTTTAAATCTGGACACGGAAGAAACAGAGTTTATTTTTGACGGCGAGGGGCGCCCCATAGACGCCAGGCGATACGAGAGACACGACGCCCACAGGATGATTGAAGAGTTTATGCTGCTTGCCAACGAGGCCGTAGCCAGACAGTTCAGCCGCCGCAATTATCCTGCCATTTACCGCGTCCATGAAGACCCGGACCCCCTAAAGCTGGAGACATTTAAAAAACTAGCCCTATCGCTGGGCCTGATGAAGCAAAGCGACAAGCCAACGCCGGAATTTCTGAATAACCTGTTGGATAAGGTTCATGGAGGGCCGCTGGAGACCATGCTAAACGCCATGTTGCTGAGGAGCCTCAAGCGGGCCGATTACAGGGCCGAAAACATAGGACACTCCGGCCTGGCGCTGGACGACTATCTGCACTTCACCAGCCCCATACGCCGATATCCCGACCTGGTAGTCCACCGGCTGCTAAAAAAATTGTTAAAAAAAGAAGCCCCCCCGCCTGAACTTGCGGCGAGACTGGCAATAATAGCCAAGCGGGCCTCCGACTGCGAGCAGTCAGCCACTGAAGCCGAGCGGGAAAATGACCGCTGGAAAGCCTGTTTGCTGATGAAAACCAGGATTGGTGAGAGATTCCAAGGCTATATCCAGGGTTTTTCACAAAAAGTCGCCTTCATACGTCTTGAGCGTCCTTTCGTCGAGGTAGGCGCTCCTCTTGGCTCACTGGGGTGCGATTTTGAAGTGGATGAGTACAGGACGCAGGCAAGCGGCTTAGAAGGCCAGGTTAAACTGCCCATTGGCGCAAAGACCACTGTGGAAATCACATCAGTGGATGAAAACCTGCGCCGCGTATCAGCATGGATACTGGAAGCCAAAATTCAGGGGCCAAACGGAAAGATAACCACATTCAAGCCAGCCATCCTTGGCGCGGTTTCATTAAAGAATATAGGTAAAGACGCCGCTGAGCCGCCAGGTGGAAAAGCCAGGGGACGCGGCGCGACGGCAACGGGAAGCAATTCGGAAAAAGAGCGTTTTGAAGGGCGTACAAAACAGGGCGCAAAAAGCGGTCGCAAGACATTCCGTTTCTGATACCAGGCCGCATAAATCCCTGTTGAAGCAACGGCTGATTCCGCTTGATTTAGAAAGAGAATAAGTTATTCTCTTTTCATCTAGTTTTTTCCAGGGGGACACAGATGTTCAAAACCATTGAAGAAGCAAGGCGCAATATCGCCGAAAACGGATACCAGATAGTTGACCTTAAGTTCAGTGATCTGTGGGGAACATGGCGTCACGTGACCATTCCCGAGAGCCAGTTCAACGAACATCTCTTCCGCGACGGCGTGGGATTTGACGCCTCTTCCGTCGGACTGAAATCAGTCAGCTCGGGCGACATGGTGCTTTTGCCTGATTTGGCGACGGCATTTTATGACCCCTTTTGCGAACACTCCACGCTGAGCTTCATCTGTTCGGCCTATGAAGCTGATACAAAGAAGCCCTTTGCCTACGACCCGAGAAATATCGTCGTCCGCGCTGAAGAATACATGCGTTCGCTTGGCATCGCGGATGAAAGTATATGGGGGCCTGAGTACGAGTTTTACATCTTCAACAACGTTGAGGTGGAAAACGGCTCAAACGTGGCCTCCTACAGGGTTGACTGCCTGGAGGGGGACTGGAACGCCCCCATGGGGCCTCATGGTCACTACATACCTCTCCACGGCGGCTATCACGCCATACGCCCCAAGGATCAGTTTCATGACATTCGCTCGGAAATGTGTCTGGCGCTTGAAGCCATGGGCGTTGAAGTCAAGTACCACCACCATGAGGTGGGCGGCCCGGGTCAGTGCGAAATTGAAACGCCCCTCTTTGGTATATTAAAGGCTGGAGACAGTTGCCAAAAGGTCAAGTACGTAGCCAAAAACGTAGCGGTACAGCGCGGTCAGAGCGTTACGTTCATGCCCAAGCCCATTTATGGCGAGGCGGGAAGCGGCATGCACTTCCACCAAATGCTTCGCAAGGGCGGCAGGAATCTCTTTTACTCCAAAGACGGCTACGGCTTTTTGAGCCAGACGGCCCTCTGGTATATAGGCGGCGTTCTCAAACACGGCCCGGCGCTGCTTGCCATCACCAACCCAAGCACAAACAGCTACAGGCGGCTCATCCCGGGCTTTGAAGCCCCCATCAACGCCTTTTTCAGCCTGGGCAACCGCAGCGCCGCCATCCGGGTGCCCAAGTACACAGACCAGGAAGACACGGCCCGCTTTGAATTCAGACCGCCTGACGCCACCTGCAATGTCTATCTGGCTTTAGCGGCCCAGCTCATGGCCGGCATAGATGGTATTCAGAACAAGATTGACCCAACGGCGGAAGGCTTTGGCCCCTTTGATGTAAATCTCTTTAGCTGGACAGAGGAAGAGCGCAAAAAAATAAAGGCCCTGCCCACCAGCCTGAGCCAAGCCTGCGACGCCTTAGAGCAGGATTACGAGTTTTTACTGTCCGGCGGCGTATTTGACAAGCTCCAGCTGGAAGACCTGGTAAAAGCGCTTCGCAAGGAGTACGCGATGGTGAACGACAGGCCCCATCCATATGAACTAACCCTGTACTATGACGTTTAGGCTTTCTGATCAAGATTGCTTTTAAAAACAACTTTCTGCTTCAAGATTGCGGAACGCAATCTTGAAGCAGAAACGGAATTATACCCCGCCCCTGAGGTTTGCCGTTGTCCACAGTTTTCCTTCGCGCTCTGTCAGCAGCGCCGTCAGCCTGGCATTAAAAATCCCCGCTATCGGTCCCGGCGCGTCAGGGAAACCGCTGGGCGGAGAGTAGCTCCCATCGGTAATTTCGCCAATTTCTATCGGCCTGCCGTGGGCCAGATGGTCGGCCTCCGTTTCGCTCAACATGCGTTTGGGCCGCCATGGAAGTACATCCGCGCCCGTGATAACAGATTGATTGTTTTCTCCAGGGTCTGACCAGGGCCCTATGGTAGCCCTGTACAGCCCCGAAAGATGCGCGCCGCAGCCAAGGGCGCGTCCCATGTCCCTGGCCAGACTGCGTACGTAGTAGCCGCCTTTGCACGTTATTCGCAGGCGGCTCCCTCTTGGCAGATCGTGGGACAGCCAGACAGCGTCGTGTAAATAGACCTTTGAGGGCGGCAGCACAACCGTTTCTCCCCTGCGGGCCTTTTTATAAGCTGCTTCGCCGCCGATTTTTTTTGCGCTGGCGGCGGGCGGTACCTGTTCAGTCCAGCCCAGAAAACCAGTGGTCATTGCATTAAGCGACTCTTCGGCGACAGAGCTGGCGTCGCCCTCAAAGACAACGCTCCCCATGTGGTCGCACGTGTCAGTTTCAGCGCCCCACGCGATTTCAGCCTCATAGACCTTTGGCAGCGGGTGTATCAATTCCATCAGTCTGGTGGCTTGGCCGGAAAGTATCAACAACAGGCCCCTGGCAAAAGGATCCAGGGTACCGCCGTGTCCTGTGACCCACTTTTTTTGCCCTGCTTCAAGGGCCGCGCGCTTAAATGACCGTACAACGTCGAAGCTGCTCAAGCCGACAGTCTTGTGCGCCAGATAAATTCCGGGCAACATGCCTGAGCTGGGAGTTTGACATTGCGGCATATAGACAATTTGATTGAGATCAGGGCCATAGTCAACACAACTGAAAAGGTTCTGATTCCAATTCTACTTCAAAATTGCGTCCTGCAATTTTGAAGTAGCCGGTTGCGGCGAGAGCGTGATCTCGCCTTGCCTCTCGAAATGCTGCGCATTTCGGCGCGACATCCGTGTCGCGCATTCCAATTCTAAATAGAAATTAAAGCAATTTCTATTTAGAATTGGAATTATGGATGATGTTGGTTGTATAGTCGTTCAACTTTGAAAAAGTTGAACCGCGCGGTGCGCGCAGACTGCGCTGATAGTGTAGCGAGCCGCCGATAGGCGGGGAGAGAAACGGAAAGCGCAGACGTATCTTGAATATTGCAAGACGCTTCTCAAGTTGAATCACTATATATGGTGGTCTTGTTAACTGTATGCCCTACTTTATTTTCATACGCAATCTTTATTTCTCTCACCACAAGCATTGAGGCGTCGCTGGCTGCCTTTTCAAAAGCCGCTAAGAAACTCT
>JAISSN010000120.1 GCA_031273105.1 Holophagales bacterium
TTCCATGTCCCATCTTACTTTGGTTTGCGGGAAGTAAGACCATTTCTACATATCAAGAAGAAAGTGATGGAATAAGGCCCATGCTACCGGCATAACTTTCTGTATCAAGATTGCGGAACACAATTTTGATATAGAAACAAACTATGTTTCATCATACTTTGATTCTATAAACGCGATACCAATTCTTTCGAGGCTGGAAGCAAGGCCCAGGCCCGCAGGGCTACTTTCTGCATCAAGATTGCGCTTTTTTATTTGGAATCAGAATGAAAAACGTCCGATGATGATAGGGATGGACAAAGATATTGCCGTGTCAAACAACAAGCTATCCGCCGGACTTGCGTATTTTCGGGAATTGCTCGACATGATCAAGTTCGAGCACACCGTTTTCGCTCTGCCCTTCGCCTTTATCGCTACTCTCGCCGCTACAGAGGGCAGGACGCCGTGGCGCTCTTACTTTTGGGTGCTAATGGCCATGGTTGGGGCCAGAACGCTTGCCATGACGTTCAATCGTGTTGCGGATGCTGACCTGGATTCAGAAAATCCAAGGACGTTAAACAGGGCGCTCCCAGCCGGGCGCGTGAAACTCTGGATGGCTTGGGTGATGATCGGTCTATCCGCCGGTCTCTTTGGATTTGCCGCAGTCACGCTTGGCCCCCTCACGGCTGAACTGGCGCCATACGCCTTTGCCGTTTTACTCGGCTATTCGGTAGCCAAGCGATTCACCGCCTGGTCACACGCGATATTGGGTCTGGCCCTTAGCTGCGCGCCATTAGGCGCTTGGGCGGCTATCGCAGGAAAGATCGAAACGCCGGCATTTTGGCTTTCCCTGGGCGTTTTAACCTGGACGACGGGATTCGATATTCTCTATGCCTTGCAGGATCGTGAGTTCGACATAAAAAAGGGGCTTCACTCAATCCCTGTGGAGCTGGGCGTTCACCAGGCCCTCATTATTTCCAGGGCATGTCATCTTCTGGCGGCGGCGGCCTGGGCTATGTTTTTGGCAGAGATGAGGGCGACGCTTTTGCCCTGGGTCTCGCTGGCAATAGTTGCCGGTATTCTATTCAGGGAGCAATGGGTTGTAAGGAACGGGAATCTGGATCGTCTTGACCACGCGTTTTTTACGCTGAACAGCCTGGTCGGGCCTATTTTATTTTTGGGCTTTTTTGCCCATTGGATAAGGTTCAGGGGTGTCATTTAAACATATAATTTCAAAATTGTTGACTACCAGGCTCAATATGTTGTAGCATGTATCCTATGTCTCGAAAACCGCTTTTGAGGGTAGCCGAACGCCAAAGCCATCCTCACCCAGACATGCTGTTGACTTTCATGGTGGTGTTGACCCGACGCACCTTCACATGGACTGTACGCCGAAAGCACTTTTTCTGGACGGCGGGAATTGCCATGGGGATTTGGGCTGTTGCCGTTATCGGCAGCGGATATGGTCTTTGGGCCACCAAAAAGATGATGAATTTCAGCCACCTTCAACAAGAGACAATGCAGCAACAGGAGCAGCTCCGTGAAAGCCTGGAACAGGCGGACACGCTACAGCGGGAATTAAGCTCTTTGCAGGGTCTTGTTGAAGAGCTGATGAAGCAAATAGACCCCCGCGCTCTTTCTCTGGAAGAAGCCGAACGCGAAATCAAAGGCAGCGCGTCTTCTGAATCGTCTCAAAAAGTGACCGCCCTGAAAAATGAGCTCGACCAGGCCGACGACCGCCTCAAAAAACTCCAGGCAAAGATGGCCCCCGTGCTGGATCGCTGGAGTCACACGCCATCTGTCATGCCTACAACTGGTTTCATCACTTCAGGCTTCGGCATGCGCATCCACCCGTTTTTCCGATCGGGAGGAGGCGAAGAAGACGGCTTGGCCAGCTTTCACAGCGGAATTGACATAGCCAATGAGATAGGCACTCCTATACAGGCAACCGCCAATGGCACAGTCATTTTTGCAGAACCATTTTCAAACTATGGCCTGACGGTGATAATCCGCCATTCCTCAGAGCTTGAAACCCTATACGGACATTTGTATAGGACTAATGTCCGCGTAGGTCAGGAAGTAATGCGCGGCGATATTATCGGAGCTATGGGAAGAACCGGCAGGGCTACCGGAGTTCACCTGCATTACGAAGTCAGAAAACACGGTCAGCCCATCAACCCCAGACCCTACTTGCGCCTTCAGAGCCAGTGGCTGTCTGGACTAAAATGAACATCAGCATCTGGAGTTTGTGATGTTAAACAAAAAGCAATCCAGCTTGTCATCACCTGTAAATTCAATACTCGGGCGAAGTAGCCTATGGAAGGGCGATATTCACACCGGCGGGGAAAGCCTCAGGATTGAAGGGGGCCTGGAAGGCACCATTTTTTCCGAAGGCGAAGTCACGGTAGCGCCAACAGGGACGATAAAAGGCACCATCCACGCCAAACATCTTATCGTCACCGGCTATGTAGAAGGGGTTTTTCGCGTTTCCGAATGCCTCGAAATTCACGGCACAGGCTGCGTTGAAGGCGAAGCCGAGGTTGGCTCTCTTGTTGTTGACGAAGGCGGGACGCTACAAGGCACTTGCTCAAGGCGCGGTTATACCAAGCCCCAATCCGAGCTTGGTAAGGATTATTCAACAAAATCAAAATAGGCAATACATGGATATCAGTCCGTAATTGGATAAAATAGAACCGTGGCTATTGGTCCCGTAGCTCAGCTGGATAGAGCATCAGACTACGAATCTGGGGGTCGGGCGTTCGAATCGCTCCGGGACCACCAAATCATATCAATTCACGCTCAATCAGGATTGAACGCGAATTGGTAAATTTGGAGATGGGAACAGGATAGGAACGGAATTAAGATGATTCCGCCAGTACACTTTCAGACATTGCCTCTCAATGCGGAAGCGTTGCGCGAGGCCGCAAGAAGTTCTAAATCCGGGGCCGTCCTGGTTTTTGAGGGTTGCGCCCGGGATCACCACGATGGGCGAAACGTGCTTGAGCTTTCCTATGAAGCGTACGAGCCTATGGCTCTTGCCCAACTTGAAGTCATGCGCATGGAGGCTATGGATAAATACTCCCTTCATTCATGCCTGATTCACCACCGCCTGGGGCCGACGCCATTGGCTGAAGCATCTGTCGTCATCGTATGCGCTTCAGAACACAGACACGAATCCCTTCGGGCAATGGCCTGGCTGCTGGATGAGTTGAAAGAACGGGCGCCTATTTGGAAACGCGAACTTTATGGGAATAATTTAACTTCCTGGGTGGAAGGAGACGTGAGAGTTCGGAGTGAATGACTTGAGTTTCAAGTGATAGTATTGTCAGAGTGAACAGTGAATAGTTAAAATAAAAATTTGAAGGGCGGCGTTTGACGTTGCAGCAGTGTTCACACGCCGCTCGTTTGAAACAGGGAGGACTCATATGGGCCGAATCGCATGTTTTCTGTTGCTGATCTCAGCATTGGCGTGTTCTGTGGAGCAGCCCCAGAAAATAGTCAGCAAAGACCTCGGCTTTACAGCCGTATTTCCCGGGGCCACGACTACTGCTCGCCACACCGAATCAACCCCCTTTGGCGAGATTGAATGGTTTACTACTTCTTACATCAACCGTTCTGGTCAAATTTGCAACGTGGAAGTGGGTACCCTGCCCCCGGGAAATCAGGGGGGCGTTAACCAGGAAGAAATACTCCAGACTTTAAGACAATGGATTACTGAACGCTACCCAGGATCAATCGTTGAGCTGGGGGTTGACAGGGGCCCCGGGTTTGAGTACGCCACCGAAACAACCGCTTTTGAAACCAGAGGCGCCATCATCCTCAGGCGCGGACGACTCCATCACGCCCGCGGAACGGCGCCAAAACCTACAGATACATGGAGCTTTCTGCGCCAGATACCCGGCT
>JAISSN010000168.1 GCA_031273105.1 Holophagales bacterium
GAGTTCAGTCCCCTGACGCCCATTGGAAAACAATCAAAACGCCTCACTATTTCATCCACTACCCGGCTAACCCAAAGGGGGGGTTTGAGGCTTTTGCCATGGAAGTGGCCTCAAAAATAGAGGGCATCCACGCCAAGGTAGCCGAATGGGTTGGCTTTGAGGCAAAAGGGCCAACTAATGTCCTCATTCAGGACCCCTATCTGGAGGCCAATGGCGCCACTATCCCATTACTGAACATGCCCATCGTGCTGCTATACAAAACGCCCCCCGAGCCTGATTCCGGCATTGGTCATTATGACAACTGGGTTGATTTGCTGGTTACTCACGAACTCGTCCACCTGCACCACCTGATGCGCCCGCAAAATGACCGCAGTCTGAGTGAGAAGCTGTTCAATCTGCCATTGGGTCCGATTATGCTTAAAGCCCCCAGACTGATTTTAGAGGGCTACGCCACTATGCTGGAAGGCCGCATAACGGGGACTGGCAGGCCCCACAGCGCCTACAGGGCGGCTGTCATACGGGCCTGGGCCTTGCAAGGTAAATTGCCCGATTACGAAGCCGCTTCAGAAACAGGCGGCTTTCGTGGAGGCTCTATGGCCTACCTCCTGGGCAGTTCCTATTTGGAGTGGCTTGAGAGCCAAAACCCCGAAGAGCCTGACATCCTCAGGGATTTCTGGAAGCAGCTGGCGTCAAAAAAACGAAGGTCTTATAGCGATTCCTTTAATGCGACATTTGGCACAGATCCAAAGGGCAGCTACGACCGCTGGAGGGCCGAGGTGACATACGACGCCGTAGCCTGGGAGCGGAATGCCAAAGCCAATGGCTTAATTCGGGAAGGCCAGCTGATAGCCCGATTTGATTCCGAAATAACCGACCTGGCCGTTAGTCCCGACGGAACAAAGTTGATGGCCAGACTGACCAGCGGCAAAAAGCCGGGAATCCGTATCTGGGATTTAACCGCCGATCCGGAGGCAAAGAAAAAAAAAGACCCGATGCCTGAAAAGCCCGACCCAAACGAGGTTGAAGACCGCAAGCCGGAATTTACGGAACCAAAGATATTCAAGACCATCGGCAGATACAACGGCGCTTTGCCGCGGCGCGCCTGGTGGACGGGGGATAACCAGGTGACATTTGAGGTGAGGCTGCCTGACGCTGAAGGGATGCTAAAACCGGCTTTCAAGGCCATGGATCTGAAAACCAAAAGGCTGTCTTCAGCAAGCGCGCCTCTAATAGCCGAAAACACTGAATTTACATGGAAAGATACAGGCGGCGTTTGGAACATAGTGAGAAAAATGCCTGATGGCACAGAACAGCAAATAACCAGGACGCTTTCCGCGGCCTGGCAGCCCGCGCCGACGCCTGACGGCAAGGCGCTTTACTATGTCCGGCTGACAGCCACAGGCTGTGAAATCCGTAAAATTGATTTAACCCAGGCAGCGATAGAACCAGCGCCATCGTTTGATACAGAAAGCCTGCTTGTACAAAATGCCATCCTGAGCCCCCCCAATGAGCCGAGCCTGCTGCCGCCGCCTGATAAAACGGATATTTCGGCTTCAAATTATTCAGTTTGGGATTCACATCACACGTCAATCTCTACCGGCTACTCACTTAGCCCGTCAACCGCTTCCTATCAGCTTGGATTGGGCGGCTCAGACCTATTGGGCCGCCTGGACTGGTTCGCCCTGGGTTCGTTTGGCTTGGCAAGGGGGCCGAGGGGGGCCGCGTTAGGCATGGCTTACCGTGGATGGCGCGCTGCCCCAAGCCTGCACGCGTTTTCCAGCCTGGAAAAGCCCAGCGCGCAAAGGTACGAACCAATTTCCGGCATGGACAGGGAGCGGCGCGGGGCCGAACTTGCCTTTACCTGGGAGCGCCTCGGCATGTCTCCCATATACGTCAAAACCTTTGCGGCCTGGGAGAAAGTGGAATCAGTGGAATCAGCACCGACAGCACCGACAGGAATTGTCCTTCCAGCGCGGCCATCCTTTGCGGCGTGGGAATCAGCGCGGAGCATAGGCTCATCAGGCCAAAACGCCACAGACGTTAATCGTTACCTTGTGGGGGTTGCTTCGGCATTTAGCGTACGGCGCTCCAGGGGCGATTGGGGCATTGGCGCAAATATCGCTTTCCAGGGCGCGATTGGCCGCACCGAGTTGAGTGCTGAGGCCGACAACGAAGCAGGCGCGGACAATGATTGGAAAGCGACCATGCTCAAAGCCGGTCTGCGTATTAAAACGCCCGTCGGCCCCTTTAACATTAGCCTGGAAGAGGGCCGTGTACATGGCGATTACACAGCCTTAGACGCTTTTCACCTTGGAGGGCAGAACTCCGGCCTTGTACCTGCGAGCCTGGATATAAACCGTGTTCAGCAGCCAGCCCTGCCCGGCTACCTGCAAATTGGCGACCGGATGCGTAAATGGCGGGCCGATTACGGCTTTATTGCCTACGCCTATTATGAAAAATCAGCCGTGTGGCTATCCGGCGAAGACATCAATTACACTGGCGTCGCGGGGCTGGAAGTCAGGCTGGGCGAAATACTTGGCTCTGACAGCCTTAACTTTTTGGGCCTGGCGCCCTCAATAACAATCGGAATCCACCGCCCCCTGGACGGAGTAATGAAAAACCGGACGGTTGTCACGCTGAACGTCTTCGGCAGGCTGTAAGGCTGTTTTTAATACCAAGTTGCTGACTATAGGGATTACTGCCGGACGTGTTGATTGGCTAAAACGCAGTAATGGCAGGGTCTTCGATTTGACAAATAACTTGGCTTGAACGCAACTTGGTATAAAAAACACGGCAGGCTTTTTTTTCACGGAAATGGTATATAATCATTTTCATAGCGCCCGCAAGGCCCCATCGTCTAGCGGTCAGGACACCGCCCTCTCACGGCGGCGACACGGGTTCGAGTCCCGTTGGGGCTGCCAAGCATAAACCCTAGATTTTTTCGGGGGTTTTTTGTTATTAGCAGCGTCAATACTGGAAATATGACAAAAAATCGTTGTTTTACGCTGTTTAGAGCGTGAAAAATAAGTCAAAAAATGATGCCGTGTATAACTCCGTGTATAACTTCGCTATTGAACACGCTCGAAATTCTATGAAGGCCAGGATATTTTCAATCCCCTTATGAGCCTCCGCCGCGCCCGTATGTCCCCGCTGTATCTTGAGCCATTCACGGAAAAGCTCTATGACGCTGTAATTGGCTTCATTCTGTTCCCATGGAAGTATGTTCCATTCAACAGCCAGCTCCCCGGCAACGGCGACGATGGCAAAGCGATCAGCAACACGTAACACCTGGGGATCATACTTTTTTGCATCGTCAAGCGCCAAGGCCAGCCATTCTTTTTTGAGGTTATACAACTTGCTTTCAAAGCTCTCCTGGTTGCTTGTCAGCTCGTTACACACCCTTTGAAGAAAAGCCCTTATGGGTTGCCCGCAAAATGTCCGGGCCTGCTTTGACAGATTTTCCGCAAAGTCTTTGCCGGGGTTTGGATTGTTCGTGTATTCGTGAAAGTCTTGGAAGAGTCCGGCATCGGGACAGGGAATGTCAATGATTCTCACATCCTGCCCCGCCTTGGTTTCTTCTTTGTTTTTGCGCAGCAGTCGTTCTAAGTCATGCTCGCCAGTACTCAAGAATAACAGTCGCCATTCAACCGTTGGCAGCGTGTCCCTGTTTCTGTTCATGGTCATTTTTGACGCGCCATTAGCCAGCATGTAGGCTATTGAACCAATGGTTTTAGGGTCTGCCTGGCTCATTTCGTCAATTGGTAAAAAGCCGTCATTCCGCGCCGCCGACACCCCTCGCTGGGGGTCTGCCTGCCCTGAAAGAACCTCTGGCAACTTTTACATAAATCTTAAGACGCTCATTTGTAATGACCCTTGCAACTTAGAATGATGATACTTTCTTTGGTCGGCATGTAGATAATGCGGTTTGCTTTGTCAATGTGTCGGCTCCACCAGCCTGCTAACTCTCCATGTTTCAAGATTTCTGGATGTCCGATGCCTTCAAGGCTGAATGGGTTTCGCTCAATGTCTTTCAGAATTTTGTTTATCTGGTCAAGTGTTTTTCTGTCTTGTTTTTGCCAGTTTATATACTGGCTCCATGCTTCATCTTCCCAGGTTTTACGCATCTTCACCAACTTCGATGAGGTCATGATCGTGGTATTTTCCTGCTTCAAGGCTTTTTAGTTGGCGATGTAGTATTTCCTGCATTTCCCTATTGAAGTAAGAGTCTTGCGCTTCTAACTCCGGGCTGTATTCAAAGTCTGACGGCTCCGGTTCATCAACCTCAAAGGGGATTTTCCCCTGCTTGACAGAACAGCTTACAAAGGCGCTGATGGCTGTTGACCAGTTCATGCCCAGGCTGCGAAAAAGGGCTTCCCCGCTCTCTTTTACGTTTCTGTCAAGCTCTATGGTTACATTGACTGTCTGATTCTGTGTCATAGCGTTTCCCTGCATGTAATAGTATGTATGCTTTTCAGGCTTCATTCAATGTTTTTCATTGCGTGATTTGCCAATGGCAAGCCAGGGAGTTTGAAGCGTTTTGGGCTATGTCTTGAATCTCTTTGGGTATCGGGGCAGGTCTCTCTGGAAGTGAAAGATTGAGACAGCCATCAAAGAGGCTCAATGGTACACTGATGGTACACAGTAAATAAAGTGTGTGTGCCAAAAAATATATAAAAATATCCTT
>JAISSN010000184.1 GCA_031273105.1 Holophagales bacterium
TCTGGCTGCTTTCCACCTTGTCGGCTGTGGGCGGCAACCGCACTCGCTGCGCCGAAGAGCTGGACATCGCCCTGCGAACAGTCCGCAACAAACTAAACGATTGCAAAAAACGAGGATATTCCATACCTAAAAGCAGGGTGGGAAAAGATGAGTGATTCAGTATCAAAGTGAAACGCCATGAACAGTGTAAAATACTCTCACGGTAAAGAGCATGACTACCCGAAAAACAACAGCCGCGTCTAAAAAAAACACAAAAACCGCTACTGCGGTTGAGCCGGCCGAGAGCGCCGCGCCTAAGAGAGCGCGAACCAGGGCGGCTAAGAAAAAGGAGAGCGTTGCCGAATCAGCGCATCTCCCGCCAAATGCCCTGAAAATTCTTCAAGCCATTTCCGAAAAAAAAGTTGTGGAGCTTGTTTTTTTAGACGCCGACGCCAACGCGCCGCGCAATTTTGAGCCTCGCAGCCTTTCCTTTGAGTCGCTGGAGCAGACTTGGTACGTATGGGGGTGGGATCGCAGGTATAACGCGGATCGCCATCATCGCCTTGACGCGCTGGCGGAAGTCAGCATGGTGGATGGCGTCGGCAGGGCCGCCCAGGGGCCGTATCCCGTTGACGCCCCCCCAAATCACATTGGCGGCTGGCTGGGGGGCGATACTATAAACGTAAAGGTCATGCTCTCAAAGCAATGGGCGCACTATGTCAGACAAGCCCCGGCGCCATTTCCCGAGTTCACGATTAAAGACGCTGATGATGGCAGGGTGCAGGTTAGCTTTGCGGCCACAGACTTCAGGGCCGTTGCCAGGTGGTGTATGCAGTTTGGCGACGGCATCCAGGTCATAGAGCCTGCCAGGCTCGCTGAGCGTCTCAGGCAAGCCGGCCTCGCCTGGGGGGCCAAATTCCAAGTCGCGCCCGCAGCGCCCACGCCGCAGCACTCTTTAAAAACGCCGATAGAATCGGATGCTTTCAGGCCGAAACCTGAAACTTCAGAAGAATTACCCCCTAAAAAACAAAACCATCTCCAGCCTGCCCAGCCCACTAAAACCACAGAGGACGCCGCCCCAAAGAGCAAGCCGTCGGCGCAGCGCGTGGAAATCAGGATTGAGAGGCTTTAAAATATTGAAGATGGGGCTTGAATGAACTATACGGGAATAGTCATTGGGCTGGCGTCGTTTATTATCATTGGCGTGTTTCATCCAATAGTAATTAAATCCGAGTATCATTTTGGTAAAAAAATATGGCCTGTTTTTTTGGCGCTAGGCGTTGTCTTGTGCGCGGCTTCTGTGTTTATTGGCAACGCTATTTTTTCTTCGCTGTTTGCCGTTACCGGATTTGCGCTCTTTTGGAGTATCAGGGAGCTTTTTGAACAGGAAGCGCGGGTGAAAAAAGGGTGGTTTCCGGCGAACCCCAAGGGCAGTGACAAAGCGAAAGAGGATGGAGAGGATAGATTATGAAAACGCCGTCAAAAACAGCGCCGCGCATTAGCGTGTTCAAAGGCTCCAACGGGGCGCGGCCAATGGACATTACGTCTGCTGGCGGAAAAAGTTATTGAGTTGCAGATGGAAAAAGCGTTCCGCTCCACAAGTCACACGCCTATAATAACATAATCGTTGCCCTTTTTCCGCGAGGTTCCCGATGCGCTTCACACGACTTTTCACTGCACTGGTAATCTATGTGGCCGGTTCAATCCCCGGGTACAGCCAATTAAGGGAATTTCTCAGGCCGGAATCCCCAAGGCCCTCTCAGTCTCAGGTTCAAATTGATCCCAAGCTTCAGGAAGACATGAACTCAAATCCCTTAACGCGACAATGGAATACACCGTTTGGCGCGCCCCCGTTCGGCGAAATTAAAGAGACGGATTATTTGCAAGCGTTTCGGAACGCCATGGATATTCATATTTGCGAAATAGCCGACATCACAAAAAAACCAACAGTGCCTACATTTGCCAACACCATCGTCCCCTTTGGTAAAAGCGGCGAGTTGCTCAGCAAAGTGCGAAATGTCTTCTTTAACCTACTGGACGCTGAAGGCAGCCCCTCCATGCAGAAGCTGGCAGAAGTAGCGGCGCCCGCATTGAGCGCCCACGAGGATAGCATTTATCAATATGACGCCCTGTTCCAAAGGGTCAGGTCTGTTTATGGCAAAAGGACCAAGCTGAAATTAAAACCAGAAGAATTAATGCTTCTGGAGGATACCTATCGCAAATTTACGCGCGGCGGGGCGCTTTTAGGCAAAACAGGCAAAGCGCGCCTGAGCGAGCTTAATACCGAACTGAGCCTGCTCAGCCTGAAATTCAGCGATAATGTGTTGAAAGAGACCAACGCGTTTGGGTTGATAGTTGACAAAAAAGACGACCTGAAGGGCCTGCCGAACGGCGTCATAGCCGCCGCCGCGGACGAAGCTGCTGCCAGGGGATTGACCGGCAAGTGGGTATTTACGCTGAAAGGCCCCAGTATCTGGCCGTTTCTCCAGCACTGCCAAAACCGTGAACTCCGCCGGAAACTACTCACCGCGTACGAGGAAAGGTGCAACCACGGCGGCGAAACTGATAACAAAGCCGTGATGAGCCGCATAGCCAGGTTGAGGGTCGAAAAGGCCAACCTGCTTGGTTATAAGACCTGGGCGCACTATCAGCAGGAAATAGCCATGGCAAAAAACCCCGACGGCGTGTATAGGCTGCTGAACGAACTCTGGCCCGCGGCCTTGAATAAGGCGAAGGAAGAAAGGGCGGAATTGCAAAAAATGCTTGAAAGGGATCATCACAGAGAAAAACTGCAAGCCTGGGATTGGCGCTACTACGCTGAAAAAGTCAAAAAGGCCAAATATGACCTGGACGAAGAAGAACTGCGCCCATACTTCAGCCTGGACAACGTGCGGGAAGGAGCCTTTGAAGTCTGCCGCAGACTATACGGCGTCACATTTAAAGAAGTCAAAAATATTCCCCTATATCACAGCGAAGTAAAAGCCTTTGAGGTCAAAGACGCCAAAGGCGCTTTAGTCGGTCTGTTCTATGTTGACTATCACCCCAGGCAGGGAAAACGCAGCGGCGCCTGGATGAGCAACTATAGGGATCAGTGGAAAGAGGGAAAGAACAACATTCGCCCCATAGTAGTGAACGTGGGCAACTTTTCCCGCCCTGCGGGGGACGCTCCCGCTCTGCTGACCATGGACGAGGTGGAAACACTGTTCCATGAACTCGGTCACGCGCTTCACGGCCTGTTGTCACAGTGTACTTACCGCCCTACATCCGGTACAAACGTGCCTATAGACTTTGTGGAGCTTCCAAGCCAAATCATGGAAAATTGGGCCTTCGAGCCTGAAGTCCTGAAACTCTATGCCCGCCATTGGAAAACCGGCGAAATTATGCCCCAGGCCCTGATGGATAAAATCGTCAGGGCGCAGACCTTCAATCAGGGCTTTGCCACAACCGAGTACTTGGCCGCAGCCCTGTTAGACATGGATTGGCATACGATGACTGAGGCAAGGGAAGTTGACGCGGCGGTTTTTGAAAAGCGGTCTCTCGAAAAAATGGGCCTCATACCCGAAATCCTCAGCCGCTATCGCTCTACATATTTCCTGCACATAGCGGCGGAGTACAGCGCCGGCTATTACAGTTACATCTGGTCTGAAGTGCTGGACAGCGACGCCTTCCAGGCATTTAAAGAAAAAGGCAATCTCTTTGACCCCGCCACGGCCAACTCTTTCCGTTCCAATATTTTAGAAGCCGGAGGCAGCAGACCCGCCATGGAGATGTACAAGTCCTTCAGAGGGGCGGAACCCAAGGTTGACGGACTAATAAAAAAGAGAGTACTATAAAATTCTGCGGCAAGCATAACTGCCGCGCAAGTCAAACAAAAAAAGAAGGGAACCTTCATGCGACACATCTCACCCCCCCCCCCCACGTAAATGTTGCAAATAGGACACTTATGAGCGTTTTTCAAAAAGTGACCTCACGTTTATTGTTGCTTGCCGCTGTGTTGTTCAGCGGCATTTTTATTGGCAGCGGCTTAAACGCCCAAGAACCTGAACTGAGGCGCGCGCCCCTGAATCCCGCCTACGTTGAGTGGGAGGCCAAACAAAAAGAAAGGGCCGAGCGCCAGGCTCAGGGTCTGCCTGTCGAACCCGTTGACAAGCGATTTGGCTACATACCGCCATCATTCCAATTGCCAGAGTTCAAGGGGACGGCCACTCAAATAGAAGCCAT
>JAISSN010000160.1 GCA_031273105.1 Holophagales bacterium
AAAAAAAAAAAAAATACACTTAGACTAGATTAACTTGCACCCCAATGGTTGAGGTCCTGCAAGTGGCTCTATCAATAACTACCCTGGAAAAGACTACTTAGGCGGAGGCGGCTTCAGGCATGTATTCAAGGCATACAATATAAAGACATATTTCAGAAACCGGTGCACCACTCCTTAATTTTTTCATAATTCGCCGGAGCGGATACAAGGGGGGAAAGAATCAGCATGAGCGAAATACCTGACGCATCTTCTAAAACCATTGACATCCAGGGTATTCAAAAGCTATTGCCACACCGCTATCCTATACTGTTGGTTGACAGGATTCTGGATTTTGAGAGGGGCAGTTGGATAGAGGGAATAAAAAATATCTCCATGGGCGAGCAGGTTTTTCAGGGGCATTTTCCCAGGCAGCCCGTGTTTCCGGGCGTGCTGATAGTCGAGGCCATGGCCCAGACTGCCGGTTGTCTGGTGACGCTGGACATACCCAACCCTGAAGAAAAAATCATGTATTTCATGAGCATTGACAACGTTAAATTCCGTAAGCCCGTAGTACCCGGCGACCAGTTGGTGATGAAAGTAAAAATCAACGCCTTCAAGCGCAATATTGCCAAGATGAGGGGCGAGGCGTTTGTTGATGGCGTTAAAGTAGCCGAGGCCGAATTTATGAGCATGGTAGTAGATGTAGAAAGGGCAAGATGAACGCCAATATTCACCCAATGTCTGTTGTGAGTTCTGACGCCGAAATTGGCGAAAACGTAGTGATAGGCCCTTTTTGCGTCGTGGAAGGCAATTCCAGGATTGGCGACGGGACAGTGCTCAGGAGCCACGTCGTCGTGGGGCCAAACACCGAAATCGGCGAGGATAATGATATTTTTCCCCACGCCACCCTAGGCATGCAGTGCCAGGACATAGGCTACAAGGGCGAGCTGACGCGCCTTATCGTCGGAAGCCGCAATATAATACGAGAATCCTGCACGTTTCACCGGGGCACGGCAAAGGGCGGCGGCGTCACTAAGGTTGGCGACGATAACTTCATAATGACGGGCGTTCATATCGCCCACGACTGTATGGTTGGCAGCAAGATCATCATGGCGAATTGCGCCACGCTGGCCGGACACGTCGAGGTTGGCGACGGCGCAAATGTTGGCGGTTTTTCAGGAGTCCATCAGTTCGCAAGGATTGGCGACCACGCCTTCATGGGCGGCTTCACCACGGCCAGCATGGACGTGTTGCCATATATGAAAACAGCCGGTACCCGGGAAGCCAGGAGCTACGGAGTAAACACCATCGGACTACGCCGCAAAGGCTTTTCTGAGGAGACCATCAAGGCGCTGCAACGGGCGCACAGGATTCTCTTTGGCATGAAATTGCTGCGGGATGAAGCCATGAAAAGGGTGGATTCTGAATTGGGAAATATCCCCGAAGTGGCGTATCTTCTGGATTTTATCCGCAAGTCCAAGCGCGGTATCATCAGGGGCTAAACGTGGAACCCGACGCGGGGCGGAGCGTCAGGCGCAAATTCGCCACTGTAGCCATCATTGGCCTTCCCAACGTGGGTAAGTCAACCTTACTCAACGCCTTGACAGGCGAAAAAATAGCCGCGGTCAGCCAAACGCCCCAGACCACCCGCACAAAGATACTTGGAGTAGTTAATCGCGACGGCGTTCAACTGGCCTTTTTGGACACGCCGGGTATTCACCGCGCCAATTATTCCCTGAACAAGCGCATGATGGCGCGCGTGGAGGCCGCCATTGACGGGGCGGACTTGATTCTCTGGATGGTGGAGGCCGATGGCTTTTACGGCCCCAAGGAGCGCGAACTGGCAAAAAGGCTAAGTCAGGCGGCCCAGCCCGTGTACCTGCTGATAAACAAGGTTGACCTGGTGAGCAAGGCAAAACTCCTTGAAAAGGTTGTCGCCTATAAGGATTTATTATCTTTTCGGGAGATAGTGCCGATAAGCGCAAGGTCAGAGCAGAACCTGACGCCGTTGTGGGAAATACTACAGCGGGACGCTCCAGCAGGCGACTGGCATTACCTGGAAGACGAATTTACGGACCAAACAGAGCGGGGCCTTGCGGCGGAATTTATACGCGAAAAGATTTTGCGCAAGACCAGAGAAGAAATCCCCCACGGCGTGGCCGTGATGATCACAGACTGGATTGAAGGGGGCGACGACTACCCCGAAGACATGCCGCCGGGCGGTGTATTTGTCAGGGCGGATATCCTTTGCGACAACAAAAACCACCGCAGGATACTATTAGGCAAAGAGGGCGAAAAAATACGCGACATACGCCAGAGCGCCCAGCGCGAGCTAAAAAAACTACTGCAACGCCCCACGAGGCTGGAGTTATTTGTAAAGGCAGATAGCGGCTGGAGAGACAGGCCAGATAAGCTGGATTGGCTGAGGCTGTGATTCCGTTTCTATAGCGTTTCTTTTTTTGGTGCCCGCGAGCAGACTCGAACTGCTACGGCTTGTGGCCACCACCCCCTCAAGATGGCGTGTCTACCAATTTCACCACGCGGGCAAAGCAATAAACCAAAGATTGACAGGCTTTTGACCCTGAGTCAAGCCCGATTATTTTGCCGCCTGAGACGGCTCGATATTATAGGCAACGCACTTGAAAATCATACCAAGTTGCCTTCAAGATAGTGTATGTGTATGTTTTGGCGCAACTGTGCTTCAGTTAATCAGCATGTCAAGTAATAATCCCTATATTTCGAAACTTGTTATCAATTATGTCTGGTGTGAAAAAGCAAGCTAAGGCGCGCTGCGCTGCTTTCCGGCTCAAAACCGCGGTTATGGCGTTGCAGGTATTCATAACTACGAAACGCGGTTTTGAACAGGAAATGCTATATGCGTCTCTAATTTGTGATCACAATCCTATAAAAGTCGCCCGTGGCGGCGTTTCCCTTGATAACGTGTAATGGCGCTGGATCAGCGTATCCATAAATCACCTCGTCAAAGCTGATTAACTGAGAATTATCGCTTCGGGTTTGCGTCAGGCTGCCCTCCGTCACGCCTGCTGGCCGGTTCAGCCAGGAGCCTGGGGCGGGAGCTGGCTGTAACGCGCCGCCGCTTGTTACGCAAAGGGCGTAATCGCCGCCGTCATAACTGATATCGCCAAACAAATCCCAGCGATAGGGCTGCACTTGTATCCAGTACGCGCCTGGCGGGGGCATGAGGCCGCTTAGTGTTTCAAAGCCGCCCGTATCCTGAATGAATACCGGCTCGCCCGTAGCGCTGTCGTAAAGCGTGACCACTAAATCGGGCCTGTACTCAAGGGGGCGCGAAGCCTCAGATGTGGGATAGGTCTGTATGCTAAAGACTTTCTTGTTAAAGGCAATATCCATCGTTTCAACGGTACTGCCCTTAATAACCTGAAATACAGGCGTGACATTTGTTTCTGTCTCATTCCCAAAAAAGCTTGCTATATCCGTTGGCACAGCGGCCACGTAGTATCCCGGCCTCAGCAGGTTGAAGTACGCCGCGCCCTCCAGTAAATTGCCGTCCTTGTCCCGCAGCAGGTCAGAAGGCCCTGTAATGCCGCTTGCCGCGTAGTTGACGATTTTTCCTGACGCGTCGCAGTTGTAGAGATATACGGGCCAGCCGTCCATGGGCGTTTTATTTGTGCCGTCGTCATTGAAAACCCGTACCACAACAGGCGCATGGACATAGTTAGACGGCGGCGCGCTGCCGGTTTCAGCGTCGTTAATAACAGCCTCAATGGTTTTAAGCACGTTTATACGCCCCCAGCCCGTTTCTTCAGAAAAACCAGTTTGGCCGTCAATGTAATCAGCGCAGGTTTCAATGTACGTCTTTATCTGGTCGGGCTTTAAGTCTGGATTAAAGGAGAGCGTATAAGCCGCCAGGCCGGTTACGTGGGGGGCTGCCATGGATGTGCCTGACATGCTGGCATAGCCTGTTTGATAGTCATATATATCCTCGGCGGTAGTAAAGAAAGACCAGGCCATGCCATAAGTTGAAACAATATTGTGTCCCGGCGCGACAACAGAAAGATGGTTTCCCCAGTTTGAAAAGAAAGCTCTCTTGTCATATCCGTCTGACGCGCCAACGGCCATAACGCCCTGATAAGACGCCGGATAAGCGTGCAGCCTCTGGGAGTCATTGCCGCTTGACGCTATGACCATCACGTTGTTTTGCAGGGCGTACTCAATCATGTCAATGCCAAAATGGTTGGCGTATAAACTGCCCCAGGAGGCGTTGACGGGTATGACGCCGCTATAGCCACGCGCCTTTTTCCACTCAGACAGGTGCCAGAAGGAGCCATAGAGCGCCCAGTCTGAGGCGATGTTAGCTCCGAAGCCCTGATAGCTGATGAAGTCAACATTCCAGCACATCCCGGCGACGCCCAGGCCGTTATTGCCCGAGGCGGCTATGGTTCCCGCTACGTGCGTGCCGTGTCCCTGAAAATCATCACCCATGTTATCGGGGTATATTTCTTTTATGTCGGGTAAGCTGACATTATTGTATAAATCACTTTGGTCAACGTCCCAATGATAATCCCATCCCCATTCCTCAAACCATGACCAGGCGTGCTTGACGACGGCGGATAAATCTTCGTGATTGTACTGAACCCCTGTGTCAACGGCCGCCACAACGGGCTTATGGGGGCCGAAGCCGTACTGAACCCAGGCGTCATACGCCTTAGACACGTAAGCGCCCCACTGTAGCCTGTGCGACACATAGGGATCAGGGTCGTCAAATTCTATCGGGTTTGCGTCCACTGTGTGAAGCTGCTGCAGACCGTCAGGCTCGGCGTATATAACGCCGCTCGCCTTTTTCAGGTTTTTCAGCGCGCCCAGTACATCGTCCTCCCTGTAAAGGTAATAGTAATTGGCGCCGTTGGCCGATATGCGCCCCACGACATACAGCCCCAGCTTTTCAAACAGGGCGATATTGATACCGGGCTTTGTTTTAGCTATCAGGTAGCCGTACCTCGTGTCTTTTTTCAGCGACTCCTCGTCTTTTGGCTCATAGAAGCTGTACTTGACTACGGGAGCGCTGATGGCGGGCATGTCTTTTGCGCTCTGGCCATTGGCGTCGCCTTGAGGGTTGGCTGTACTGCAGCCCATTATGCCAAGTGTAAAAAGCGCGACAAAAGCAGCGGCGAATTTTTTTAAGCTGTATAGATTCATTATATTCCTCCTTATCTTGCGTCCGGGGCTATGGTTAGTGTAAAGAAGCCGTTTGGCGCGCCCAAACCGTAATCCAAAATGCTTCCAAAACTGAAGGCGTTGTTCTGAGCGTCGCTGGGAGCGCCAGGCGGGACTGGCCATGATTTATAAAAGTAAGCGGCGTTGATAGGGTTGCTACCGAAACCTGGTTGGTTTATTATGCCCCCCATAACGCCAAAAATGCTCCATTCGTACGACGCCCCGGGCAACATGTACCAAGCGTTGGACGAAGGGTCGGCGCCACTTGATATTCTGGCGGCGTATTCAAAGCCTTCATTGTCTGTCTCTATGGCAACCGCGCCGTCGTCTTCAAGCCGCACGAAGGGTAAATTTCTGCCGTATTCCTCTGAATAATACGCGGCCTCCGCCCAGGCCCAGGGCGAGGATACATTATTTGCATAATCCCTGAAATATACCCGCGGGTTGCCCTCTTCATCAAGGCGCGTGAAGTCAATCTGAAACTGTATATTAAAGATCGGGTAGTTGGCGTTGATGTCCTTGAGATATAGCGTGAAGACCATCCTGTCTGATAGCTGAGAATCAAACAGAGCCGGGTTGGTTGACTTAAACCTGAACGCGGGCCATAGCTTCCGGCTTACGCTGCCGTGGGCAGGCTCTGTCAGCCTGGTTGTAAATACAGGCAGGGGTTTTACGCTCAAGGTGTTGGAAAACTGAGAGTAGCCGCCGTTTGCCGGATTACCGTTAAAAAACCTGACCTTGTAGTAGTACGCGGTATTTTCTGTGAGATCGGGCGTTATGTCTATATGACTCGGCCGTGAGTAAATAGTTAGTTCGCCATAATACCAATATTTGTTGCCCACTTTCTCGAATAAGGCGTTATCCGTGGAACGCCAGACTTCGTACCCTCTTACTCCAGCGCCAACCATGTTGAAGTCTAAAACCGCGTAGCAATAGCCGCCAAAACTATCCACAGGGTTTATAGCCGGAATATCCACGGGGTTGATTATAGGTATATTGGCCGAAATGCCGTAGGTCTGGGCCTGGGCCGTTGTCAGTACGGGCGACATGGTGGAGATATCGGCGTCGCCGGAAACGTCGGGGCCGTAATCCGTTAATGTCACAAAGACGCGTTGCTCTGTTCTGTTATTGGCCATGTCATATACAACTATGTTGAGCCAGTGATTATCTGTTATATTTTGGTTCCAGTAATATCCCAACGTAGTCAGGAACGTGGTGCGCCAATACAGTTGGCCATTCAGGGTGTGGGGTGCAGCGTGTTCAAGTAAAAACGAATCTAATAAGCTGTCCAGCAGAGAGGCTGAGGCTATTTCGTCCACTGTCACAAGAATCGGGATGGGCGGCCCCACCACGCTGGTGATCGGATTTTTTGATACGGCCGTGATTTTTGTCCAATATAGGTTTTCCCTTGCGTCTGTTATCGTGTTTGCTCCCGGCGCCAGAGTTTTCCACGTGATGACGTTAGGGTCAAACGACGGATCATAAGGATCATATTCACCACCACCAAAGGAAACATCAATGATCATCGGCGCTTCAGCGGCGTATTCGGGCGACCACTTGGGCAGGCAGTACAGTGTCAGCGCGTTTTCCCTTGACGGGTCAAAGTTTATAAAGCTGGCCTGGGCCGTGTTGGTTCCCTTTGCATAGATATTGTACTTCTTTGTGGTATCAAGGGCCAATATCATTGAGCCGTTTTTTTCGGGCGGAATACTGATGTTATCCTCCAGCAGGCCGTCATCGGCGTCTTTCAGCGTGAGCGTCGCGCCTTCCGCGTGAACGCCCCCAAGCCCGTCTAATACCCAGACTCTTGTATTGAGCGCCGGTTTATTGATCGTAATGGTAACGGCGTCAGTGTTTTTGCCGTTTTCGGATTCTGTACCGATTTTTATTGTGTTGGGGCCGTCAACCAGCGCAACGGGAACAGACTGGCCGCTGGAGCGCTCATTTCCGTTAATGGTCAGCTTTGCCGCTGTATTCTCAAGCGTGACCGCTAAGCTGACGCCGGGCGTATCCGTGCCAGCCAGGTCAACGGTGTAATTCTTTACGGAAGGGCTAAAGGCGGGGCTTAGCGCGCCCTTTGAAAGGGCTATGCTCTTTATGGCCGCGACGCCGCTTTGGCCGGAGTTGTTATCGCTCCCGCAGCCCAGCGTTAAGGGCAAGACGATAAACAGACAGAGATAAGCCAGGGATATGAGCCGCCCTGGCAAAATTCGTAAGTACTGCATGTAATAACTCCTTTTTATAAGGTTAAAGAAAAATTCAGGCGCAGAGTTTGAGAGTATTTCAAAAAGGGAGTTCAAGGGGCTACTCCACTACAAAAACGGAATAAGCCGCCGCATCGGTACTTCCATCGCTAAGTCTTATGGTTTCGCCGTTTTTCCAGAGTGTGGCGCAGGTGTTGTCAACCACATAATTGGTTTTTTTCTGTGTTCCCGCCACATAGACGTCGCCGTCCGCCGTCACGAATAGAGATTCAACATTAGTATCAACTATAAAATCATCGCTAAGTCTTATGGTTTCGCCGTTTTTCCAGACTGTTACAATAGCGGCATTATATTGATATCCATCTTCATCATCCATATAGCCTTTATCTGTTCCCGCCACATACACATCGTCGCCCTGTACAAAGACAAAACCGCCCCTTGCAGCAATATAGTTAGGATCTTTTACTTCTTTCAGTATTATGGTTTCGCCATTTTTCCAATACATTGCCGTGAGTACTACCACGGGACCATAATCGTCGTCGTAATAATCCACCCATCCCTCTCCAGCGGCATATACATCGCCGCCTGACACAAATACCGACATGGAGTGTGCTTCTATTAATTCTTCGCTAAGGATTATGGGTTCGCCATTTTTCCAGATTATCGCGTCAGCTCCAGTTCCAAAGGGTATTCTGTTTTCGTATCCCGCCACATAGACGTCGCCGTCAGACACAAATACGGAAAAAGCACGAGATTCGCTAAGCCCATCACTAAGACTTGCGGCGCGTCCATTTTTCCAAACAGTGGCTACTTGATTTCCATTTTCGTTCCATGTATTTCCTGAACAATATACGTCTCCTTCATACACAAATACTGAGGTCAATACTTTGTTGCTTGCTGTTTCAAGGATCAATCCCTCGCAGTTTTTCCAGAGTTTAGGGTCATAGCTTTCATGTCCGCACACGTATAGGTCGCCTTCAAATACATATACGGAATTAAACACCGAGTCATTTTCGACAATTTGATGATATATTTCGCCGTTTCTCCAGAGCGTGGCATTGGGAATTCCAAATTCATTATATACAAACCCCGCCACAAATACGTCGCCCGCAACGGGCTTTGGTTGTACCGTCACTGCGCAAGTGGCTGTTTTGTTGCCCTCAGCGCTGCTTGCGGTTATGTTTGCCGCGCCTGGCGCTATGGCCGTCACCAGGCCGTCCTGGGTTACCGTCGCTATGTTATTGTCGCTGCTGGACCAGACGACCGCCTTGTTTGGGGCTGCCGCCGGCAACACTGTCGCAGATAGCGCGCTGGTTGCGCCTGGTATGAGATATATGGCGTTTTTGTTAAGCATTACGTCTGTAATTGTGGTTGATGGCGGCGGCGCGCTTGTCAATGTTACAAAACATGTGTCTGTTTTGCCGCCGTCTTCTGTCGTCACCGTAATTACAGCGCTGCTCCACCAATCCGAATACGCCGTCACCAGGCCGTTTGATACGGTTACGGCTGTGTTGCTGCTGTACCATGTCACGTTTTTATTGGCAGCGTCTTGGGGAAGCACAGTTGCGGTGAGCAAATGCCTGCCGCCAGGGAAGAGGGTTATTGCTGTTTCGTTCAGCACCACGCTGCTTACGGGTACAGGTATCACCGTCACTTCGCAGCTTGCCGTTCTGTTGCCAACGAGCGTCGTCACGGTTACTGTTGCCTTGCCCGTTGATTTGGCTGTTATTGCGCCGCTAAATGATACTTCGGCGACGTCTGTGTCGCTGCTTTGCCAGGCGACGGCTCTGTCGGGCGCCTCAGCCGGCGATACCGTGGGCGTAAGTGTTTCTGTGCGGCCTAGCGCGAGTTTCAGTTCAGACTTGTTTAGCGTCACCGAAGCGACGACAGGGGGGGCCTCAACGGGCTTGCCGTCACTGCTGCTGCAGGCGCTAAAGGCCAGCATCAGCGAGACAGCGGCTGATGTGAGTAAGAGGATAGATTTCCTCATTAGACATTCCTCCTTAGGAATATGGGGTTAAAGTCCTTTGACATGCGGGGTAGAGCCTGATTACTCCGCATGTCAAAGGAGGGTATGCGCCTTGTACCGACAAACAGATTTGTCTCAAGGCGCGTCAACAAAAAAGGCCGCGCTGAAGTCAACGCGGCCTGGGATAAAGATTCCGGCGATGTACAGGTTGTACAGGTACAACGGGAACATTCAAAAAACACAGAAAAAGCAAGGGGGGGAGTTGAAAAAAGAGTACAAACTTCTTCAGAAAAGCCGCCAATGTAAAAACCTGAGCAAAAAGGCGTCATTTACCCCTCCCCAAATTCTTACAATATTCATTTTTTTTTTTTTCAATCGGCAGTTTTTGCCTACATAGTATTTTGACTTTCGTAGTCCAAGAGTGAGGTGTTAATGATTGGTATAGAGATTACTGGTATGGACTACCATTTGTGAAATTGCTAAGGAAGCAGAACGCGCCGCCAAGAAAACCGAGCCAAAAGCGGAGCGCATACCGGTAGAAGCCTGACTTTATGGGCGTAGCGCCGAGGCCGAAGTTCGTGAGATTCAGGCGGTCGCGGTCAAGCCGGAAACGCGTGTTCGCCTGGGTGACGCGCTGGCGGCGTTGGGTGCAAGATATGTCTGGCTAACGAAGATTTAGAGGTCTTCGATAAAGCAAGGAACAAAACCCTCCTTGAGCCGCTTTTCATTTTTTTATACTAACCCTGTAAATCAAGCAACCTTATCTCACACCCCCTTTTTGTGCCCAGGGCGGAGACTCCGGCTAGTTCCGGCACAAGTATTTCTCCGGCTACTCTGCAAAGCTGTTCAAGCGTGGCGGCGTCTATTTCAGCTAATTG
>JAISSN010000067.1 GCA_031273105.1 Holophagales bacterium
GTTCGCCGCCAGCGCGTGGGCGATGACGTCTGGCTCAGAGGTTTAATAGAAGTATCCAACAACTGCGCCAGGAGCTGCGCCTACTGCGGTATTTCCGAATGCGCCCCAAGCGTGGAAAGGTACCGTATGGGCCGCGACGTTATCCTGTCCTCGGCCAGAAAGGCCGTTGACTATGGCTTTGGCACGGTTGTACTCCAGGGTGGGGAAGACCCCGGACTGACCGGTCCCTGGATAGCGGATTTGGTTCGCTCTATAAAATCAGAGACAGGTTTGGCGATCACTCTGAGTTTAGGCGAGCGTCCAGACGCAGACCTCCTGGCCTGGCGCGAGGCCGGAGCAGATCGATACCTGCTGCGCTTTGAAACATCTGATCCAGAACTGTACAGGCAAATTCACCCAAACCTGGGAGAGCAATCCAACCGCTTTGGCCAGTTGGAGCGTATGCGCGACATGGGCTATGAAATTGGCACGGGCGTGATGGTGGGCATCCCTGGGCAGACATGGGATACGCTGGCTAACGATATTTGGCTATTCCGCAAGTACGACATGGACATGATTGGCATCGGCCCTTATGTCGAATCCCCCGGAACCCCATTGGCAGGGGCCTTGGGGGCATCCCTAAAAAGCGCCGCGGGCGCAAGCCAAGTACCCAACAACGACCTGACCACGTTAAAAGCAGTGGCCTTAACCCGCCTGATTTGCCCCCTTACAAACATACCCGCCACAACCGCACTGGCGACGATTAACCCGAGGGGCGGGCGCTCCGGCGCTTTGCAACGGGGCGCAAACGTGGTGATGCCCAACCTCACGCCCCCTGAATACCGTGTGTTGTATCAGATTTATCCAGAAAAGGCCGGCCTGCACGAGACAGCGGATATCACACGTGAAAAAATAGAATGTCAGATTAAATCATTAGGCAGAACCATAGGGCGCGGTCCGGGGACAAGCCCACGATTACTGCTGGAAAAAAAAGCCCAAGGCTAGTGTCTGTGGAGCAGAACACTTTTTCAAAGAAAAAGTGTTCTGCTCCACAAGCAAACGATAACATTTATCTATGAGTAATTCTCCAAACAGCCCCAGGGTCGTCACGCTTCCCACGCTTCCCATCCGCGAGATGGCGCTTTTCCCGGGCGGGCGAGTGCCTTTTGTTGTGGGCAGGCGCGCTTCGGTCCTGACATTGGAGAGGTCGGTCAAAATCGGGGATCAAATTGCATTGCTGACCCAAAAGGACCCGAAAATTGACGAGCCTGATCAGGAACAACTTTTTTCTATAGGATGCCTTGCCCGGGTAGAGTCGTTGATCGCGCTGCCAAACCGCTACTTCAAAATTGGCGTCCGCGGCGTTTCAAGGGTTCGCCTGCTCCGGTTGCTCGGCGAAGAAGATTGCCTGAGGGCGCAAGTGGAGATACTGGACGAGCCTGACCCTGACGACTGGGACGACGACTCAAAATTTGGAGCAAAGGACGACTTTTATCAGGCTGCGGCTGAATTCTTTGGGCGCAACCCCGACGCCGCCAGGTCTCTTTCCATAGAGCAACTAAAGGGGCTGCCCCTCAACCAGGCCATAGACGCCGTCGCGGGGCTTTTAAACGCGGAATTGCATGAAAAACAGCGCGTTCTGGAGCAGGTCGCCCTCCAGCCGCGCCTTGCCGCGTTGATGGAATTATTGCAAATGGACGCGGATCGCTTTAACGTTGACCGCGACCTCGACATGAAGACGCGCCAGCGCCTGGAAGACGGTCATAAGAACTATGTCCTTAATGAAAAGATGCGCGTCATACAAGAGGAGCTTGGCAGAAAAGACGACAAAGGCGAATTTAAGATACTGCGCCAAAGGATACTGGACGCCGGAATGAGCGAAGAAGCCCAGGCAAAGGCCCTGGAAGAGCTTGAGCGTTTAGAGTTAATGCCCCCTCAAAGCGCCGAGGCGACTGTGAGCAGGACTTATATTGACTGGTTGCTCGCGCTGCCCTGGACCAAGTTCGCCGATGAGCGTTTGGACCTGGACGAAGCGGAGATAGTCCTCAACGAAGACCACGCCGGGCTGGACAAGGTAAAGGCGCGCATACTGGAGTACCTGGCCGTGATGCGCCGCCTGCGGGACAGCCATGCGAGTCATCCGACAGACCCGGCGCCAGACGCTGCAGGAGCGGGAAATAGTGAAAAAACTACAGAACAGGGAGACGAAAACGCAGATACGGCGGGAAAGGCGGACAAAGAAAATATACATGATAATGTGACTGAGCAGGATTCTAAAAAGCCCGCCAACTACGCCAAAAACACAGACCCGCCCGCTCTGCGCGGACCGATACTCTGTTTAGTAGGCCCGCCTGGCGTTGGCAAAACCAGCCTGGCCCGCAGCATTGCCAGGGCAATGAACAGGCCCTTCGTACGCTTCAGCCTGGGCGGAATACGCGACGAGGCCGAAATTCGCGGCCATCGCAGAACTTACATAGGCTCTATGCCGGGCCGCATCATTAGTCTCATCAAAAAAGCCGGCGTCAAAAACCCCCTCATGCTGCTGGATGAGCTGGACAAGATGGCTTCAGACTGGCGGGGAGACCCGGCCTCGGCGCTGCTGGAAGTTTTGGATCCTGAGCAAAACGCGTCTTTCCAGGATCACTACCTGGACGTTGGCTTTGACCTCGGCCAGGTGCTTTTTCTCTGCACCGCCAACGTGCGGCACAATATCCCTGCGCCGCTGGAGGATAGATTAGAAGTCATTGAGCTATCCGGCTACACCCCCCAGGAAAAAAACGCCATAGCCCAGGGCCACCTCGTGCCTAAATCTCTGGAGAGCCACGGCCTTAAAAACCTGGAAATCCGCTTTGAAGATAAGGCCATCGGACGAATCATCCAGGCGTACACAAAAGAAGCCGGCGTAAGGCAGTTGGAGCGCGAAATCGCCGCCGTCCTGCGCAAGCTGGCGCGCCACAGCCTGCAACCCGAAAAGGGGGAGATTTTCGACCCGATAGTTACAAATGAGCGCATAACGCGGCTGCTGGGACCGGAAAAACACCTGGAGACCCCCCCGGGGGACGACGTGATTCCCGGCGTAGTGAATGGCCTGGCCTGGACTGCCACCGGCGGCGATCTGTTGACCATTGAGGCAACCAGGCTGCCCGGCAAGGGCGAATTAAAACTGACTGGAAAACTTGGCGAAGTGATGCAGGAGAGCGCCCAGATAGCCCTGAGCTACGTTCGCGCCAGAGCCGAAAGATTCGGCCTGGCGCCGGAGTTTTTTGAAAAAGCCGACATACACCTTCACGTTCCCGAAGGGGCCATACCAAAGGACGGCCCCAGCGCGGGAATAACCATGGCAACGGCCATATTGTCCGCCCTGACGGGCATTCCCGCTAAATTGGAAGTAGCCATGACGGGTGAATTAACGCTGCGCGGAATGGTTCTGCCCATCGGGGGCCTAAAGGAAAAACTCTTGGCGGCGCACCGTCTGGGAAGAAAGATCATACTGATACCCCGCGAAAACGCACGGCATTTAGAAGACATCCCCGAAGAAGTGAGGGACAGCCTGACAATCCACCTGGTCGGCCAAATGGATGAAGTGATACCGCTGGCGCTGACAAGGCTGCCCGAGGCAA
>JAISSN010000135.1 GCA_031273105.1 Holophagales bacterium
GGGAGCAGCGCGTCCTGAAGCTGCTGCGAAGTCGCCGTGTCCAGCCTGCCCTCAAGCGCAAGCGTAACCTTTTCGTTTTCCAGCGTTTTAGCGATAAACATTCAGACCCTCTTGATGTATTTTATAGTATAGCGTTTCCGCTTCAAAACCGCGTTCAGCGGTCGGGAGTGCTTACAATGCCATAACCGCGGTTTTGAACAGGAAAGCAGCGCCGGCGCCAGACCTCGTCTGCTAAATTCAATGACATGTTCTGTTTAGATGCTGTGGACATGAGATTGAAAAAGTGATATAAGAGAAAGCATGGAAAGGAGTTTTCTCTACGGAAGAAGCATACATGCGTCATGATATTTCAGACGATGTTTGGAAAGTGCTGTCCCCTCATTTGCCAGGACAGGCAGGCCCACACTTGGAGAAGACTTAATACAAGGGATTGACGCCAAAGCGCTATTGGCAGACCGGGGCTATGATGTAAACAAAATCATTGAGAAGGCGCAGTCAATGGGAATGGAGGTAGTAATTCCGCCAAAGAAAAATCGGATAGAGCAAAGAGACTACGACAAGGATTTGTACAAAAATCGTCATTTGGTTGAAAACACTTTTTTGATGCTTAAACAGTGGCGTGGAATTGCTACCAGATATGACAAAAACACTGATTCTTTCCTCGCCGCTGTCTGCATAAGCTCAATACTACGATGGACAAAACTAATTGCTTAACTCATGTCCACAACCTCTAATTCCATTTCTACTTCAAAATTGCGTCCTGCAATTTTGAAGTGGTCGGCTGCGGCGAGAGCGTGGTCTCGCCTTGCCTCTCGAAATGCTATGCATTTCGGCGCGACATCCGTGTCGCGCATTCCAATTCTAAACAGAAATTAAAGCAATTTCTATTTAGAATTGGAATAAGCCGAATGATTACAATAGTTAAATTATGCATGTTTTGTCCTCTACAAATGTTAATGAAGAAAATGTGATGAATTGTAACTGTGTAGCCAACGAGCCACTTGCAAAACCTCTGGAAATGTTGCAAGCCAGCGTGGCAGTTACTGAAAAATATGGGTCTGGCGCCTACGTTCCTGGCAAAGCCAGAGGTTTTGCAATTAGCTCCAACTTCTTAAATTACTACGGAAGGTCACAAGCGAAAACTGCTTTGATATAGTTTATAGAAACAATTATTGCGGAGCTGTCATGCGTCCAAACATTCTCTCCCTGTTTCTACTGCCCGCGATCAGCGTGGTGTACGCCACGGCGCAGGAAGACGCCGACCGTCTGCTGGAAAAATTATTTCATCCGTCAACGGGCCAATACCAGACACAGAGGCGCGGTGGGGGTATGGGCGCGGGGGATGGGTTGTATAGCTGGCTTCCCACCGGCGCTCTGCTTGAACAGCGCATGGTGGATGGCAAATTCCAGCGCCAGGCCCTTGAGCCAACAAAATGGAAACCCATCCCCGCAACGGACGCGCAGACTGAACAAAATATTCGCTACATCGCTAGACTAGCGCAGGCGGGCGCTCCTGAAGACGCTGTCAGAAATGCCGCCGGAGACAAGGCTTTTAATTGGTCGGAAGACAAAAAGCGATTCACGGTGACCATTGCGGGAACCCTGTACTTTGCTGACGTTGCTGCGTCGAGCGCCAGACGCATCGGTGAGTTGAATGAATTTAGGAACCTGCTCTCCAGCCCTGACCAACGCCATGGGGCCTTTTCTAAAGACAACGATATTCATTTGATCGCATACGATTCCGGCGAAATTACCCAATTAACCACGGGCGGTACGCCTGCGCTGCTAAATGGCGAGCTTGACTGGGTGTACCAGGAAGAACTATATGGGCGCGGTAACTGGCGGGCCTTTTGGTGGAGTCCCGACAGCAGCCGTCTGGCCTTTTTGAGCCTTGATACGTCTAAGGTTCCCCTCTTTAGGATGACCGATGATAAAACCCATCCCCAGGGCGTTGAAGACCTCTGCTATCCAAAGGCGGGCGAGCCTAACCCGGTAGCCGCTTTGGGCGTGGTTGACCTAAAAGGGAATGTGCAATGGCTCGAAAACCCATACCCCGACCATGAAACCTTGATATCCAGGGTGGGCTTTGACCCGGAAGGCAGGGTACTGGCGGCCTGGCAGGACAGGATTCAATCCTGGTACGACCTGCGCCGCTATGAGGGAGAAAAGGGCATAACGCTCGTGAAGGATATTTCAACATCCTGGATTGACCGCGACCGTATGCCGCTGCCGAGGTACTTGAAGGACGGTACTTTTATTTTGGAATCAAACCGCAGTGGATACCACCACATATATCACCATGACGCCGACGGGCGTGCGCTTGGGGCCATAACCGCCGGCGATTGGATGGTTTACTCAATCCAGGGGATTGATGAAAAAAATAAGCGCATTTACTTTACGGCCAATAAAGACAGCTATGCGGGCGCGGACGCTTATTCTGTCAAGTTTGGCGGCAAGGCTCCAAACGATGGCGTTATAAGATATACAAGTGAATCGGGACGCCACCGGGTCTCCTGGAACCCGACATTTACGCTATTTGTGGATAGCTGGAACAATCACGCAGACCAGGGGCGACAGCAACTAAAAGACCACAGGGGCAATGTGTTAAGGGTTTTGAACGACCGCAGGAACGCGGCCGCGCCGTTTCCGTTTCCGCGAGGGCAAGCGCGTCACCAGTTGATTACAACCTCGGACGGCTTTCAGATGGAATCCATGCTGATACTGCCCCCTGAAATGGAACCCGGCAAAAAATATCCGGTTTTTCAAACGGGCTACGGCGGCCCCGATTCGCCCACCGTGCGGGACGCCTGGAACGACAACGCCTGGCATCACTTCCTGGCAAACCAGGACTTTATCGTCTGGATGTGCGACCCCAGGAGCGCTTCTGACAAGGGTCAGGTTCACACAGAAAAGGTGTACGGGCGCCTGGGAGAGTTGGAGTTGCAAGACTACCTGGACGGCCTCAGGTGGCTTGGGGCGCAAGGCTTCGCGGACATGTCCAGAGTTGCCATTGACGGCTGGAGTTACGGCGGCTACATGGCGGCGTACGCGATGGCAAAGGGCGGCGGAGCGTACAAGCTGGGGCTGGCGGGAGCGCCCGTCACCGACTATCGTCTGTACGACAGCATTTACACAGAGCGCTTCATGGGACACCCTAATGACAACCCCGATGGGTATGACAGTACTTCTATTATGAAATCCATAGCGGACCTCAAGGGCAGCCTGCTTATATTCCACGGCCTGATGGACGAAAACGTCCACCCGCAAAATACCATTCAGTTAGTTGACGCCCTGATAGAAGCCGGAAAAGACTTTGAAGTAGTAATACTGCCAGGCGCGGGACACGGCCCCAGCACGCCCTATCAGAGATGGGTGGTCAGGCTTAAAACCTGGGAGGCGCTGAAAAAGTTGTAATAAGCAATACTTTTATTTGTCCGCACTACCACCTGGCGACGACGCCGAAGCCTAACGCATTGCGGTCCAGCTTTGCTTCCACGTCGCTGATTATTGAGCTATCTGGAGCGTCCAGGCTCTGGATATCCGCAAAAACCCTCAGTCCCAGCCAGGGAGTTACGTAATACCTGACATCGCCAATAAAGCGAGTGTAGCTGGCGCCGCTGTAGGCTAAAAACCGCGCCCTGGCGCCCAGGACAAGGCGGTCGTTAAGGCATTGATAACCGCAGGAGACGCCTATCTGGGGTATAGGCACGGTGTATGATTCGTTGACATTCACTTTTTCGGTGATATCAATCCCTGAAACGGAAGCAACGCCATCTGCTTTTACGTCCAGAGACCACACCTGTACGCCCAAATCAACGCCAAGCCACGCTTTATCCGCACGCAAAACCTTGACCGTCCCGCTAAAATCAAATGCGGTGTTCTTCAGGCTGCTCGTGACATTCATTCCCGCCTCAAATTTTTGACCGGCAATTTCAAATGTCCTGTTGATCCTGCTCTGTCCGGCGTAGTCATAAACCCCATAATCCAGCGAAAAGCCGAACCTGACGCCCAAGTAGTCCAGGCGGAGGCCCAAACCCATACTGTCTTTTTCTAAATTGAAGTCGTCCTTGATGTTGAAATTTGTCAGGCTGCCTGAATCGCTGTAGTTTCCAGTCAATTCCGGCGTGCCGCCATGGATGCCAACAGACCACTTTCCCGTCGGCGACTGTGCGGCCAATGGGATTGTAAGTAGTAACACTGCAAAGCGAAGCATGCCGCCTCCATTAAAATCAGCGATAAAAATACCATGATTGACACACGTTTAGATAGTAGAAAAAACGTGAATTTAACATTCCAACATCCTCAACCACACGCCCTTTAAGTACAGCCCCTCCGGGTAGTTCAGGCCGTAGGGGTGATCCGACGGCTGGTGCAGGTGGGCTATAACCTGCGCTTCGCGCCCTGCTTCCAGGCAGGCCGTCCATACGGCTTCCTGAAAGCGCGGTTTGTCCATGTGCTGGCTGCATGAAAAGCAAAACAGCGTTCCGCCCGGGGCCGTGGCCCGCGCTCCCAGGCGGAATACGTCTTTGTACGCCTTGAATGCGCTGGGGATGTCCTTGCGCTGTTTGGCGAAGGCTGGTGGGTCAACCACAACGCAGTCGAAGTACCCAGGCGTCAACCGGCGCATAAGCTCAAAGGCGTCGCCCTGAAGGCGTATGTGACGACCTGGGTCAAGGCCATTCGTAATCCAGTCCCTCTCGCACACGTCCAGCGCCGCCGCCGATATATCCAGCGTTGTAACTTCAACGGCCCCGCCCAACCCTGCGTGTATCGAAGCGCCTCCTGTGTAGCCAAAGGCGTTCAACACGCGCTTGCCGTTTGATATACGGCCCAGGATAAGCCTGAGTTCCCTTTGGTCTAAGAAAAATCCTGTTTTTTGGCCTTTTAACAGGTCAACGCTGAGCTTGACCCGCCCTTCGCTGATAATTATGGGGCCGGACAAACTGCCTTTTAGTATGCGGTTGACTGGTTCTAAGCCTTCATCTTTGCGCCCGGCCTGGCTGCGCTCGACAAGTGTGAGTATTCCGTTTTGCTTTGCTATATTTTGCAGTACGGGAAACCATGTGTCGCGCAGGGCTTCCAATCCGGCTGTTCCTACCTGTACGCAAAGCGCCGGGCCGTAGCGGTCTATGACGAGGCCGGGCAGACCGTCCCCTTCGCCGAAGACCCACCGACAGCCAAGGTCGTCGCCATCCAGGCCCAGAGCGCGTCGCAAAGTTAGGGCTGATTCAAGGCGCGCCTTAAAAAACTGCTCGTCCAGCGGCTCGTCCTCAAACCTGAATATCCGCGCCGCCAGTGGATTTATAGATGAAGCCGCGCCGCAGGCCAAGACGTTGCCCCAGGCGTCAGCTATACGAACAACCGGCCCGGGAACAGGCTCAGCCAGCGCCCCTGAGAAAATCCACGGGTGGCGCTTAGAGAGCAACGTCTCCTTACCCGGCCTCAGCCGCAGGACAGGGTAGGGCCAGCGGGGGCTGTTCATTGGAGAGTGAAGAGTGAAGTTTGTAGAGTGAAGAGGGAAGTTT
>JAISSN010000111.1 GCA_031273105.1 Holophagales bacterium
GGTGAGCATTGTTTTTGGCGTATTTGTGCTGATAGTTATTGCCGCTTCGCACTTCAGAAAACAGTAGGAAAACCGTTAATACGGTACGAGTGCGGATAGCGCGTACCAGCAAGCGTAACGCACAATCACACAGAGGGAATCAAAGGCGCGGAAGCCGTTGTTTATGCGATGATGAGTCACCACAAACTAACCACAAAGTTTCAACAAAGTCACTACAAAGCTGCAATATGTTAAGACTTTCGTGTTGTCCGCAACCCACTGCCTGGGTGTGGGAAGGGACGGACGCTGCCCTATGATAGCCTGGGGGCGTTACCTGGGCCTGGGCTATTCCTGAGATAAGCAGGCGTCGTTGGAAGGGGATGAAGCGTGGGCCAGCTTGTAAAAAACGATGTTGTTATCCATTCCGTTGTTTTTGCGTCAGGAGCCTGAACAATAGTCAAACCGGTCAATTACAATCAAATACCATTTACCTTCTATAAAAGTCACATAGAAATTAAAAACGCCTTCGCCCATCACAATTACTTGATGGCTTTTGTTTTCAATCTCTTCAAATCTTTGAGAGTGTTTACAAAAGAATGATTAAGTGATACAGTGTTGCCTATGGAGGTGACACTATTAAGTTCCGTATAAATGGCACTCCAGAATTGATACCATCATTCTTTGCTTAACACTCTCGAATAACTATATGCGCCAATCATTGATTGTCGCTCAACCAGCGTTTGGCGTTTTCATTCCCCTGGTCAGCGGCCAGGCGCATCCACCTGATAGCCTCTGAAGGATTTTGCGATACGCCTTGACCGTCAGCATAGAAAAGGCCCAGCTGGCATTGCGCGTCCGCATTCCCCTGGTCAGCGGCCAGGCGGTGCCACTTTACAGCTTCTTCATAATCCTGCACAACGCCTTGACCGCTGGCATAGCAAAAACCCAGATTGTTCTGCGCCTTCGCGTACCGCTGTTTGGCAGCCAGGCGGTACCACTTTACAGCTTCCTCATAATCCTGCACAACGCCTTGACCACTGGCATAGCATTCACCTAAGTTGTTCTGCGCCTTCGCGTACCGCTGTTCGGCAGCCAGACGGTACCACTTTACAGCTTCCTCATAATCCTGCACAACGCCTTGACCACTGGCATAGTATTCACCTAAGTTGTTCTGCGCTTCCGCATTCCCCTGGTTAGCGGCCAGGCGATACCAATAGCGTTCAGCACGCTCATATATGCTTTCGATGCTTTCCTTTTTCCATAAAATCCAGCCATATGCCAGAAGCAACGCCACAGCGATTCCAGACAAAATTCCAATTAAAAGTTTGTTCCTGGAAATAATAGATGATACTTTCCCCGGAGGGGCTACATTGTTTTGTGGTTGTGCATTTGGCCCGTAGTTTGAGGATTGAGGGGCGGTCATTGGCGGTTGAACTGGCTGGCTCAATTGGAATGCATGTCCGCAGACCAGACAGAACCTGATCCCAGGTTGGATGGATGAGCCGCAAGAGGGGCATGTGTTAATCGCGGCGTTTTCTCCAGCTTGTGGTATGGGCTGATTGTAGCCAGGCGTTTGGAACGGCGACGGCGTTTGTATGTGTTGTTGGTCGGGCCGGGGCGCTGACTGGGCGGCGGTCTGGTGTTGAATGCCGCCTGTCTGGCGTGTCTGTTGGAGGCCAGGCCCATCAACTACGGCCGCGCCGCATGAGGCGCAGAATTTCATACCCTGAGCGTTAGCTCCGCAGTTGGTGCAAAAGGGCATTTCAATTACCTCCTGATGACAGGTTGAGCGGACAGCTGCTCCCCCGGTGATTTTTGTTGTTTTTCAGTATAACGCATGCCGCTGAATCAACTTCTTCAGCGTGCTGATCACAGACTGCCAATCGCCGTGCGTGGGTTGTCTTAGCAGTGTCAGCGTCGGGTACCAGGGCGTTTGTTGAGAGTTAAGGCTCCAGCGCCAATCAGGCAGGTATGGCAGTAATACAAAGGTTGGCAGTCCCAATGAGCCAGCCAGATGCGCTACCGAGGTATCAACAGTAATAATTAAATCCAGTTGTCTGGCAATCTGGGCTGTGTCCATGAAATCGCCCATGCGTGGGGACATGTCAATAAAACCTGGTAATCCGGGCGGTTCATCGGACGGCGGCTTTTGCAGGCCATACCATGCTATGCCCTTTATGTCCGCTAAAGCGTCCAAATGGCGCGGATTTATACTGCGCTGCGCGTCGTTTAAGTGCGTGGGGTTTCCGGCCCAAACCAGACCTGCCTTGAGGCCAGGGCGATCAAGTTCTGGCAGCGGCTCACATTCAGGCAGGATCGGCGGCGGGAGGGGAGCCAATTCCGGCGCGTCGGCCTTGAGGATCATAGGCAAATCCATCAGGGGGATAACCGCGTCAAAAGGCGGCAAAGGCGCCCCCGCCATTATCAAGCCGTCAATATCGGGCAAGTAAGCGGTCAAAAACCGCTTGAGGGGCTCGTATGTCAAAAGCAGAACGCGGCCTCCATATTGGCGCAGGCGAGGAATAAAGCGGGCAAATTGAATCGTGTCGCCAAAGCCCTGTTCTGAATAAATCAACAGCGCGCGGCCATTTAGCTCTTCGCCATTCCAGCGGGGTTTTTCAAAGCCCAGCCTGTCCCTGTTGCCCGACCATTCAGGCAGCTCTTCCCGCGCCTTAAAGTTAGGCCATGCTTCCCGATAGCGGTTTTGAAGCATGTGGACATAGGCCAGGTTCCAGCGCGCGAGGGCATTATCCGCGCTCAATTCCAGCGCGTGTTTTAAGTCCGCTTCCGCACCGGCCATATCCAGCGCCCAGAGCTTTGTGTAGCCCCTGTTCACCCAAAGCGCGGATTGGGAAGGCTTCGCTTGAATGGCCCTGGTGTCCAGTTCCAGCGCAGCCGCGAAATTGCCGTCGCGGACATAAATCCCCGCGAGATTAGTCAGGGCCGGAAAATGTGCGGGGTCGTATTCAAGGGCTTTTTGAAAATTTACAACAGCATCATCAAAATCACCCAGGCTTTGGCGGGCGTTTGCCAGCGCGCAGTACGCGCTGGGGTTCTCAGGGCCAGTCTCCGCAGCCCGCAGGGCCATATCCAGAGCTTCTGGATAGCGCCCCATCTCCCACAGCACGACGGAGGCGTTTGTCCAGCCATCAACAAAACCAGGGAACTGCTCCTGAATGCGCTTATAGGCGATCAGAGCAAGGTTCCGGCTGCCCTGAAGCTGACGCAGAAGAGCTTCTTTAAATAATTCGAGCAACAGAGGGTCATGCTGGGCGTCAGGCATTTTAGATATTAGCATGCGAGGTAATTGCAAAACCTCCTGAAAACATCGCAAGCCAATGCGCAATTCCTGAAAAATGCGGGTCTGGCCTCCGTGTTTCCGACAAAGCTGGAGGTTTTGCAATTATCTCATGTAACAACGCTAAATATTTAGGGGAAGCGCTATAGTGGTTCCGCTTGTGATTAGCAGTCTAACGCACATTCATTTAGAATGTGGCATTACGCAATACTTTGGAAAAACGGTCATCTCGCTGATGTCGGATGGAATTGCTATAAACAATCTGAATCCGTTTCGGATTCAAACAATGAAGGGAAAACGCCGAATGGACACTGATGCAATCACTGTGCAGGCGCTAATGTTATGAAGTTTATTTCATTACTCGTCCCAAGACGCATCCTGGCCAGAAATGTTCCCGCGCCCTGGGAAACATATATGTAAGTCCCCTTGTATTCAGCCAACCCGCTCATGTAAGGGAAGCGCATTTTTGCCATGAAACTGAAGGGAAATAGCTGTCCCCCGTGGGTATGTCCGGCTATTACTAAATCCACGCCGTGTTCGTTCATGTATTCAACACCCCAGGGGCCGTGATGCAAAACTACTATTGGGTTATCCCCGCTTAAATCCAGGGTTGGGAGTATGTCTTTTATGGTTTTGTCCGTCACTTGATGGGGGTCGTACTCGCTGTCGTCAGCCTTCATATAATTGATTCCCACAAGTTTTATACCATTGACGATCAACACATCGTCTTGCATCACCGTTACATTATTTTCCCTCATTTTTTTTATGACTTCATCAAGCCCGACATGGGCGTCGTGATTGCCGTAAACAAAAAACGCGGGGCGCTGCAGTTCTTTAAGAGGCGCAAACATATCCCTGTCCAGCGCCGCCTTGCTGTCGGCTATGTCTCCGGTTATCACGACAAAGTCCGGCTTTAGTTCGTTTGCCGCCTTAACTATTTTAGCCAAATAGCTTTGACTCCTTGCAATACCCAGGTGAACATCGGAAATCTGTACTATCTTTATTTCGCGCTTCAGGTTTTTTATAGGTATTGTAACGTTGGTCACTTTAAAGAAAAAGGCGTTAAATATAGCATATATTGATATTGCCGTTGTGAGAGCGATGATCGCCCATCCAGTTGTTACGGGGGGCAATTTATGTATTAAATTTGCAAGTTCAAAAATCACCATGAAACAAGTGAGGTATAACAGTATTCCAAGCCATATCCAAGTCAAATTACAATATGTGTTTATCAGAATATTATCGAACCTTGTTACAAGAAACAATGAAGCAATACCTGAAACAAGCCCAGCAGAAAACAGTATATAGAGCAACATTTTGCTTTGCAGGCCCAACAGCCCGCCTAATCTCCAGGGTAAATAGACGTTTAGCCCTATAATCACCAATAACTGTAAGATTACCACACGCCCTCCAGGAAAAAAACAAACAAACTCAAGCAACTTGCAAAACCCCACCATTGGAGTGCAAGTAAGTTTAAGCGTATTTTTTTTTCTGTCAACAGGTAAATATTGCCTATCGTGCCGCTATTAAAGAACCTTATCTGCTATTGAATTGCCCTGGCCACCAGCACTCTATCATGCTTTGCTGTATCTTGTTTAATTTCAATAACTTGCCAACCAATCTTAGAAGCTCTTAAACTAAGCTCATCGCCCTGACCGGAGCCAATTTCGATGACCAGGCCCCTTGCCTTTCTTTCAAAGCATTGCTCTAAAAGCCTTGTGATTACTTCTAATCCCCTGTCGGGCGCGAAGAGCGCCTCGGCTGGCTCAAAAAACAATTCGCGTTGAAGGGTTGCTTTATCTTTCGGGTCAACGTACGGCGGGTTGGACACCACTAAATCAACTGGGTCGGGAACACTCGCCAGCAAGTCGCCGCTGAGCCAGGTTATGTTGACGCCATGTTCCCGGGCGTTTTGCTTTGCCGCTGCCAGGGCTTTCGGGCTTATGTCCGTGGCCGTTACATCAAGGTTTGTCTCAAGAGCGAGCGTGACGGCCAAAATGCCCGCCCCCGCGCCTACATCCACAACACGCCTCGCGCCGATTTGCACCGCTAATTCAATGGCCGATTCCAATACAAATTCCGTCTCCGGCCTTGGAATCAAGGTCGCGGGAGTCACATTAAAACGCCGCCCTCTCCAGGTAGTCCAGCCCAGGATATATGCCCATGGCTCGCCCCGCGCCCTTCTGTCAAGCCAGACGGCCAGTTGATTTTCGATGTCTTCGGTTACAAGTTCTTCTCCGTGGGCGATGATCCTCGCCCTGCCCCACCCCAAGCCTTCCTCGAACCAGCGCCAGGATTCGGCATTGGCTTCATTATGGTTCAAAAATAGGGATAGCTTTTCCGCTAAGGCCCTGCGGGCGGAAGTAAAACTTTGGTTTTGCACAAATGATTATGTCCCGTCCAACTCCCTTGCCAACCCCTCATAGCCCTTTTCTCTTGCCAGTTCGGTTATTTTTGTAATATCCTTAAATTTACCGCCGCGATTCAGCCACGCGTTAAATATTTCCCTTGCCTCGCTGGGCTTATTATCCCTAAGATAGGCTTCCATCAGTGGAATGCCAACCTCGTCGCCCAGTCTATCGCTGTACAGCCGGGCAAATAAGGCGCTGAAATCAACCGTTTTATCCTGAGCGTTACCGGATAAATCGCTGTCGCGCTTTTTTTGGTGACTGGTAATCCTGTCAAATTCACGATCCCAAACGTTTCTTAATAATTCTATTACCTTTGACCATCTTTCATTTTCTTTACATTCTTTATAGTACACATCGAATACATCAACTGGCGGCACTGTTCCTGGCGCGGAAAGGGGACTTGGCTTTATGGCTTCTATTAAAGACTCTAAGGAACGCTGAACGCCTTCCACCTCTCTCCAAAAAAGCCATTGGTTCCATAGTAAACTTGAGGATGGCTTTCTTTTTAACAGTGATTCTATTGTTGTCAAAAGTGGTTTAGATAACGGTTTTATTGGTAAATTTTGTAATGAAACATCGTCATCACTCGAAACAGAAGGCATGTTCACCAGGATGCCGGCGTGATAGGCTAATATTTTTTTAAGATAGTTGCCGGCTTCTGTCCATAGCGCGTCGTCCGAATTGGAATTACCTGGAGCAGACTGCTTATTATCACTTAACTCATCGAGTTTTCTGTCTATGATCTCAAAAGCCAAACCAAGCTCCAGTCCGGGCTGAGTTCCATATTCTGACATATAGTTGCGATAGTAATCGGAAGTGTCTTTGATATTATAACGATTAAGAACATCCTGCAATTTTTCCGTTTCGGGCATACCGACGCCTTGCTCCAATACGCTTGCGTCGCTGCCGATTAAGGCCCAGCGTTCGCCATCTTCTTTTTTCCAATTTATCGTTGTATTAATCGTATCATTCGTATCATTTTTTGACCACGTGCTATGATAGACCCTCAATCTGGCAGAAAGTTTGTTAATTATTTTACTAAAATTCGTTTGATATTGAAAGTTGCCTTCAATTCCGGCAAATGTATAAAAAACGGGAAAGCCATCAAAGTTAATTAATTCCGCGTAAGGCGCTTTGTTAATTGGCTCGCCTTGCTCCCAAATTTTTGCTAATTCTTCCATGCCGACCGCCCTGGCGACGCTGGCGGCAAGGCGCGCGTTGTCTGTCTTAGATGCGCCCCGCTCTTTTGTTGTTTTGCCTTCAATGCGTATCATTTCATCATAAACGTCATTGGCTTCATCCAATCTGCCAAGTCTCAGCAACGCTTCCAGATGAGGCGCGTACGCGGATTTTACAGGGAAACCTTCAATTCGTTTACCCCATTCCATAAACGTAAACCCGCCTCTGGTTGGCGTCCACTCGTCTTTTTTAGATGCTGATGAAGGCTCTCGAAAAAAGGCTCTTGCTGTCCTCGCAAATTTAATTACCGTATCCCAATCCTTTTTTTGTCTTGATTCTTCAACGAGCCACACGCACACTTCGGGAGACGGCGAAGAAATAATTGAATTTTGATCAGGAAAGACAAATGGCTCAATTGTATTGATAAAGGTTTTCCACTTATAATCTGGTGTGCTCCGCGCCATCCACGCCCAAATATTCCATAAGCCGCTGTCGCCGGGCTGTTCCCTGATGGCCGATTCCACTGAATTTATGCGCTTGCGAAAGACGGCCCTCATCAGCTTGCTGTATTTTTCCGGCTGGTCTTGATCCGGCCTGAAAAAGTCTATGTCAATCCCCATCCAGTCGCCTTTGAATATATCATCTGTTTCAGCGGCCAAAACGCCCCATATTTTCAAATCGGCTTTTGCGTCAAGGTCTTCAGATAAATCGGCGGGCGGGCGAGTGAGGGCGCGGCGACGGACTTCTCTTAATAAATCGGTCTTTGCGTCCAGGTGTTCAGGATTTTCACGCAAAAAGGCACGGACAATTTTAAGGGGAGTTCTAATCCCCTTTTGCTCCAGCATTGCGTCAAATTCGCCGTGACTTGGCGCTACGGCCCCGGAAACAATCAATTTATTTTCCATATCCAGAGCAATCCATGTAGCGCTGAGGCTTAATTCATATTTTTGGCGTATCCAGCGCTCAAAGGCGTCAATATCGCTGTTTTTGAGGCTAAACGTAGCGCCATCTATAAAGCTCGCGCGGTTCAGCAAGGCAAAGCCGTGTTCGTAAATGCCTTCTGAATCTATGACGTCTTTCCACTTACTGACATCCCCCGCCCTCTGGTTTCCCAGGAGGACTATCTTGTTTCCTTTGGTTTTGGTTAAGTTATGTTCAAAGTCTGTTTGTGAAAAGAGCGGCGAGGAGCAGACCATCGCGCAAACTATCGTGACCAGGCTCTGGGCGGCAAGGTTTCTGTGTGTCATTTAGCGCCTCTCGATTACTCGTTTTGCAGGGTGGCCAGTGTAGCAGCAACTCCAATCGCTGGTGTTGCTATTAGTTAAAATATTATTTTTTTTTTTTTTTCTTTTTTGTCAAGACCTGGAATTTTTGCGATAGGTTCAACTAGCCAACCATACGCGCCTTAATTTCACGAAGGGCGTCCGTTGGGTTTGGCGCTTTAAAGATGGCGTTCCCCGCCACCAGACAGTCCGCTCCGGCATTAATGAGAGATTGGGCGTTTGCGGAATTTATGCCGCCGTCAACCTGTATAAAAAATGAAGCGCCGCGCTCCTGGCGCAGGGCGTCCAGGCGGCGCGCCTTGTCTAATGTTCTTTCGATAAACGCCTGACCGCTAAAACCCGGGTTGACGCTCATCAAAAGGACAAAGTCCAGGTCGTCCAATATATCCGTAAGGACTTCTATGGGTGTTGAGGGGTTCAACGCGACGCCGACCTTAGCTCCGGCGTTTTTTATGGCCGTAACGGTGCGATGAAGGTGCATGTCGGCCTCCTGGTGAACAGAAACCCAGTCGGCGCCTGCTTTGACAAAATCAACGGCGTATTTTAGCGGCTCCGCTATCATCAGATGGCAGTCAATGACGAGCCTGGTTTCGCGCCGCAGAGCCTCGACAACGGGCAGCCCAATGGTGATATTAGGTGTAAAGCGCCCGTCCATCACATCTACGTGCACGGCGTCCGCCCCGGCGTTCTTCAAAAAATCCAACTCTTCCGCCAATCTCATAAAGTCGGCAGAGAGCAGCGACGGGGCAATCAGGGGAGGGATTCGCATACTGGATACTAGTATAGGGGAGAATCAGAAATGAGTGTAACCTTAGCAATTATACCATTTTCTTAAGGGCTTGCAGTAAATAGTATCTGGAGCAAATTTGTTGTTGCGGTGTTTGGATTCTTGTTGCAAAATATCTCTTGCGGCTTTATCCAAAATGTCGCATACCGAACAAGTGTGTCCAGTGTTTTCAGCAGACAGGCAACAGAAAAGCCGACAGGCGGCGCTTACCGCAAACAGCGATGTAACCGTGCCGCCTTGCATTGAGAGGTGAAATTATGTCCATTTGTACCAAATGCGGGGCTGACATGGCCCAAGGCGTGAAATTCTGCACCTCATGCGGCGCGGCCCAGTCGTCCAATGTGGATGATGGGCCTGACCTCCAATCTGCGGAAAATGCGCCAAGTCGCTTAGAACCTACGGCTTCGCAAACGTTCCAACAGGCCCATAGCCAGCCAGGCGGCGCGCAACAACAGACGCCCGCGCAAACACCGCCGCCCCCCCCCCCGGCCGCTAATAACCAACAGCCCGCGCCACAGGCCGCAGTAAACACCGTCATCGGTACATTTGGCTGGCTTGGAATCTTAATCCTGTTCTCCATACCCATCGTTGGATTTGTCCTGTGCATCCTGTGGGCATTTGGCGGCGGCAACCTCAACAGGCGCAATTTTGCCAGAGCCTGTCTGATTCTCTCAGTAATAGCAATCGCCCTGAGCATTGTCTTTGCAGTTCTCATATGGCCTTTGGCAATGGGCTATATAAAAAGCTCAGCCGAGCCATACATGAAGCAAATTGAAGAGATTAAAAAGGCGGCTGGCAGTTTGCCCAGACCGCCAAGGAACTAAACCAACCTTCACTGATTTTTCAAGGAGAAACAACCATGGCATTTTGTCCAAACTGCGGAACGAGCATCCCCGACGATGTGAAGTTCTGCCCGTCCTGCGGCGCGAGCGCCTTAGGCGAAGCGAAGCAAACACAGCAAACAACAGGCGCGCAGGCTCAACCAGACCCGAACGACGCCGAGCAGAACAAGCTGATGGCTATAATAGCCTATATCCTGTTTTTTATACCCCTGCTGACGGGCGACCACCAAAAGTCCCCTTTCGTGAAGTTCCACACGAATCAGGGGACAGTCTTGTTTCTGGTAGCTATAACAGCGAACATCGCGTGGTGGATTCTCTCCACAATTCTATCCATAATTCTAGCCAGGTTACATGTACCTTTCATCGGCTGCTTTTTGAGCCTTGTGGGCATCCTGTTCCCCCTTGCGACCCTGATACTCTGCGTCCTGGGCATCATCAACGCCGCCAATGGAAAAACGATACCACTGCCCGTTATAGGCAAGTGGACGATTATCAAGTGAGGCTGGCGTAAGCTGGCGCCAACAAGCGCCATGTATCATTTGACTGGCGGAAGGTGAGGGATTCGAACCCCCGGTGAGCTTCTGACCCACACTCGTTTTCAAGACGAGCGCCTTAAACCACTCGGCCAACCTTCCTGTTTACTAGCTAGCTTGCGGGCAGACTTTGTCCACCCGCAAGCTCGCCAGGGTTTGCTTTCAAATCCTGACTCAGAGAATTCAAGTTTGAGAACATCGAACCCCCTAAGCTTAAATTCTACCGCATTTTGGGCATGAGGCGAAAAGAAATTTTAATTTAGAATACTGGATTATGTACCATGTGCGACATGTCCAACCTCGACTCATTAGACATTTTGGCTGTTGGCGCCCATCCCGATGACGTTGAAGTACACGTGGGAGGGATTTTGGCAAAAGCAGTCAAAAGAGGGCTGAGGGCCGCCATTCTCGACTTGACCGTCGGCGGCCTGGGTACGCGCGGCACGGCTGAGCTGCGTCAGGCTGAAGCCCTGGAAGCGGCAAAGATACTGGGCGTCGAAAGGCATTTTTTGGACTTGCCGGACGCGAGATTTACAGAAGGGGAAGACGAACGCATCGCCCTGATGAAGGCGTTTCGCAGTCTCAGACCGCTGGTGGTAGTCTTGCCGGCCTTTGAAGACCACCACCCCGACCACCGCAAGGCGCATCGCCTTGGGCGCGAGGCCGCTTATTATTCTGGCTTAAAGAACTACCCCTGCCCTCTTGAGCCATGGCGTCCGCCGACTGTGGCCTGGGTTGGAGGCATAAATCCCGCCGCGCCGCCGGATATAGTAATAGACGTAAGCGAGGTGTGGCAGCAGCGCATGGCGGCCTTTGACGCCTTTGGCAGTCAATTCGCCAGCGAGCCGGATAAACCCAAAACCCGCATAGCCCACCCTGCTTTCAGGGCGGGCATTGAAGGAAGAGCCATGCACTGGGGAAGTTTAATACTCAAGTCCCACGCCGAGGGCCTGTGGTGCGAAAAGCCGATACCCGAGGGGCTGCTGAGGCTGTGGAGTTTATTGAATAAGGAGGGTATATGAAATTAACTTACCCCGCTTGCTTTTACAAAGACGAAGAAGGTTCTGAAGGATACGCCATAGAAATTCCAGCCTATTTAAACGCCTTTGCAGAATCTCAGCACATCAACTATTCTCAACTGCTGCAAGAAGCCCTGGCCGAAAAACATCGTCAGCAATATAATGCGCCGTTTTGAAACCAACGTCCTGCGCCAAATCCGCCGACGCGGGGACGGCGTTAAAAATTGCCCCGTGTTGATTGCTTGTTCAGGCGGAGGCGACAGTGTTGCCCTCCTGGCCTGCTTATATGGGCTGCGCGCAAACTTAAAGCTGGATATAGCCATCGCCCACGTTGACCACGGCCTTAGGCAGGAGTCAAAGGAAGAAGCCGATTACGTAAAATCCTTATGTAAAAACCTTGATTTAGACTTGGTTTCCTGCTCGCTGGACATCGCCGGCCACGCGTCCATTACGGGCCAGGGTTTAGAAATGGCCGCCCGGGAGCTGCGATGGTCATGGCTGAGACAAGAAGCCGCCAACTGTGGCGCCGCCTGGATTGCCACGGGCCACACCATAGAAGACCATACCGAAACCATATTTTTGCGCCTGGCCAGGGGCAGCGGCCTCGGCTGCCTGTCGGGGCTGCCCGCCATTCAGCCGCCGCGCTGGTCTCCCCTGATAGAATGCCGGCGGGAAGAACTCAGAGCCTACTTGCGGGGGCTGGGCATTGAGTGGCGGGAAGACCACACCAACGATATAGGTTTTACGCCCCGCAACAGATGGCGCAAGCATTTAGTTGCTTTCAGGGAAGAATCGCCCAACATTGACGGGCATCTGTGGGAAACCCACAGGCAGGCCGCAGACCTATTGGAGCTTAGAAATGCACTTGTATCCTACTGGAGGGGAACGCGGTGGGATATTTTGGAAGGCGGAAGCGTTTGGCTGGATGTTGGTTGGGAAGCAAGGGATTTAGTATGGGCGCTGGAAGCGGCCTTCCGCGAATTAAACCTGAAAAGAGAATCCGCGCATCTTTTTGACCTTGCGACATGGGCCTCAAAAGTGCTGGCGCGCCCACTCAAAAGGCAATGGAAATGGGGAAGCTGGTCGCTTCGCCCACAGCCCCAAGGCGCGTTGCTGGAATTATTATAGCATTTCCGGTTCAAATCCGTGTTCAGCAGTCAGGAATGCTTGTGACGCTATAACTGCGGCTTTGAACCGGAAAGTAGCGCTGGCGCTGAACTTCATCTTTTTCCGCTAGACATAATTGAATTACGTAATAACGCTAATATTTAGGGGAAGCGCTATAATTGCAAGGGCCGTTCTGGCGCGTCGGTCAATCTCCTGTCAATGGCAAAGGTTAAGGCCGCTTTCATTATTGATAGGTTTCTATTGAATAGCACATTTAATTGGAATTGGATAAGATAGAGATGCTGAGCGTTACTTTCCGACAGATTGCTCGGCACCCGGAGGATTTTTGAACTCAGTCATGAAAACGCTCCTTGTGTGGGGCGGCATTTTTGTCGTTGTATTGCTTGCCCTCAACTTTGTGAACAAAGGGGCCAAGATCAGAGAGATTCCCTTTTCAATCTTTTTTGCCGAGGGTCAGACCGGCAGATACCTGAGCGTCACTCTCACCGGACAGGATATTGAGGGCGTCTATAAAGAACCCGTGGCTGGCTCAAACAAAAACGAGGTGTTCAAAGAGTTCAAAACCATTGCTCCTCCCTGGCCCCAACTGGGCCAGGCTATCAACGACTGGACCAGGGAATACGTGACCGAGGGCGACCCGGATTCCGGCAAAAAGCTGGAAGTTTTTAAAGCCGCCAAGCCAAGCGAAAACAATTTTTACATGATGCTGTTCTTCTGGGCGCCCATGCTCATTTTTGTACTGCTCTGGTTTGTCTTTATGAGGCAGGCCCAGATGGGCGGAAACAAAGCCCTCAGTTTTGGAAAGGCAAAGGCGCGGGGGCTTTCGACATCCGCCAAGCGCGTCACATTCGCAGACGTGGCCGGATGCGACGAGGCCAAGGCCGAATTGGAAGAGGTGGTTGACTTCCTCAAAGACCCGTCCAAGTTCATTAAGCTGGGGGGCAAAATTCCAAGGGGGTTGCTCCTGATGGGGCCTCCCGGAACCGGAAAAACCTTGTTGGCCCGGGCCATCGCGGGTGAGGCTAAGGTTCAATTTTTCACCATCTCCGGCTCAGACTTTGTGGAAATGTTTGTCGGCGTTGGCGCCAGCCGCGTACGGGATTTATTTGAACAAGGCAAAAAGAACGCGCCGTGCATCATTTTTATTGATGAAATAGACGCCGTCGGGCGCCATCGCGGCGCAGGTCTGGGCGGCGGCCATGACGAGCGCGAACAGACGCTTAATCAACTATTGGTTGAAATGGACGGCTTCGAGGGCAACGAAGGCGTAATACTCATCGCCGCCACAAACAGGCCCGACGTATTAGACCCCGCCCTGCTGCGCCCTGGCAGGTTCGACCGCCGCGTGGTGGTTGACCGCCCCGACGTCAAGGGCAGGCACGAAATTTTGAAGGTGCATACAAACGAAAAAATTCCCCTTGGGCCTGACGTTGACCTGGAAGTAATTGCCAGGGGTACGCCCGGCTTTTCCGGCGCCGACCTGGCCAATCTATGCAACGAAGCCGCGCTCGGCGCGGCCAGGGCGGATAAAAAGGCAGTAGAAATGATTGACTTTGAATCCGCCAAGGATAAAGTTTACATGGGCAGCGAGCGCCGCTCCATGGTAATGACGGAAGAAGACAAAAAAATCACCGCATACCATGAGGCCGGTCACACGGTCGTGGGCGCCAGCCTGCCCGTTTTGGACGTGGTGCATAAAGTTACCATTATCCCCCGTGGGCGCGCCCTGGGCGTCACCTGGCTGCTGCCCGAGCGGGATCGCTATAACACCACCAAGGAATACATGGAAGCCCAGATTTCATTCGCCATGGGCGGGCGCCTGGCCGAAGAGATATTCTTCGGTCAGCTATCCACGGGCGCCAGCAATGATATCAAGCAGGCCACGAATATGGCCAGGTCAATGGTCACTGAATACGGCATGTCCGAAAAGGTAGGCCCCTTAAACTATGGCGACGGGCAGCATGAGATATTTCTCGGCAGGGACTTTACGCAGCAACGGGACATAAGCGAAGAAACGGCCAGGCTGATTGACAGCGAAATCAGGGACGTTGTTTGGCGCAACTATCAACGGGCAAAGGACATAATTGAAGCCAGGAAAGACCGCCTTGTGGCGATCGCCGAGGCGTTGCTAGAGCGCGAAACCCTCGACAGCCCCGATGTCAAGGCGATCATGGATGGTGAAACACTCCCGCCTCTTCCACCCAAGCTGGAAGCCCAGCTAGATACGTCAAATACAGGCACAGGCGCAGGGCCTGTTTTGGGCTTGTTGCCAGCCTGATAATCGCAATGTATTGGAATCTCCCCCGAAATCAAGTCCATCTGGGGAGCGTTTGTTATTTGGCGATTCTCAACCTGACGCCGGACAGCTTTAGCGATGGCGGCGCTTTTATTGAGCCGGAAAAGGCAATCGCCCACGGAATGGAACTATTGGCCCAGGGCGCGAGGATTATTGATATTGGCGCCGAAAGCACAAGGCCGGGTTCACTGCCCGTAAAGCCGCAAGAAGAATGGGAGCGCATTTCCCCGGTGATAACAGGCCTGCGCCGCGAATGTCCTAATTGCATAGTCAGCATAGACACGCGCCGGGCTGAAGTCGCCTATCTGGCCCTGAGGGCCGGAGCGGATATCATCAATGACGTAACGGGGTTTCAAGACGCTGAAATGCTAAACCTGGCTTCCAGCTCAAACCGCGGCCTGATAGCCATGCGGATACGCTTGATTGACGGGCAAATTTTTATGCCGGATTATTCAGACCCCTCGCCAAAAAGCGCGGATGGGGCGATTCAGGAACTGAAAACCGTCAGAGACAGGTTGCTAAACGCGGG
>JAISSN010000143.1 GCA_031273105.1 Holophagales bacterium
CTTCGGCGCCTGCCATAAAGCAAGCTTCGCATGCAAAATGTGTTGCGGAAGGCGAGAGGCTGCAAAAAATCCTTGCGGGCGCTGGGATAGCTTCGCGCCGCGCCTGCGAGCAAATCATACTGGAAGGCAGGGTACAGGTAAATGGAGTGACTATCGCCCAGCTAGGCGTCCGTGCAAATCTGGAGCGCGATGAAATCACCGTTGACTTCAACCCGGTTCAAAGGGAAAAGCCCGTTTATATTCTGCTGAACAAGCCCAGGGGCTATGTCGCCACGGTCAAAGACAGCGAGGGGAGACCCACGGTGATGGCATTGCTGAACGGCGTTACCGCAAGGGTTTATCCTGTGGGCCGCCTCGACTTCAATTCTGAGGGGCTGCTGCTCCTCACCAATGACGGGGAGCTGGCCCAGCGTCTGCTTTCCCCTGACGCCCACGTTCCAAAGATATACTTGGTAAAAGTTCACAAAATGCCTGGCCTTGACGCTCTCAATGAACTGAGGTCTGGCTTCCGGCTGGACGGGAGACGACTCAGGCCCTGTCACATCGAATTAGCCGACAGGCAGGACAACCCCTGGTTTGAGGTCACGCTGACAGAAGGCAAAAACCAGCAAATCAGAAAAATGTTCGCCGCCATCGGGCATCCTGTCCATAAACTCAAGCGCGTGCAGTTCGGGCCATTGAGCGATTCGGCCATGAAGCCCGGCGAATGGCGCTTTTTGACACTATCAGAAATAATGACGCTCAAAAATTTTTAGCCTCTCCCAATCTTCTTTTACGGTTAGCTTTTGATTTGAGGGCGGAGAGGGAATCAGGCGCACTCTGAGGCCCAGCGCCTCCAGGATGGACACGTCGTCTGTGGCGCTGAAGCCGGTTTCCCCCGCCCAGGCGAAAGCATTCCGCCATGTCGCCATTTTTGCCATTTGCGGCGTCTGGGCGCGATAAATCCTATCCCTTGGCTCTGTGGCGATTATTTGAAAATTGGCGTCCACGCGCTTGAGGGTATCCGTTGAAGCCTCGGCAAGGACGGCCCCGTCCCAGGCTTCCAGGGCCTCAATGGCTTCTAGGATAGGTCCTCCTGGCGGAAAGGGCCTCACCGCGTCGTGTATCATTACAGTGGCGCCGGCGTCATTGGGCAATAGCTTCATCGCGGCTATCACGCTCTCCTGACGCGTTTCACCGCCCTCCGCGCACCAGTGGGGCGCGGGAAATTTCCAGCGGGAGACCTCTTCAAGCCTGTCAGGGGGCAGGGCAATGGCTACGCCGTCAATTTTGGGCATGCCAGGGGCAAAAAAAGCCTTTATGGTCGCCTTGAGCAGTGGCTCGCCGCCCCAGTCCAAAAACTGCTTGGGCGCCTCGAAGCCCATTCGCCTGCCGCTCCCGCCGGCGGGGACAACGAGAAAGAGCATTGCTCACCCCTGACGGATGAAAGGCTCGAAACGGCGGTTTTTTATGCGTTTAAGAATTTCCTGGAGATTCTGAATTAACTCGCCCGATGGCTGGGGACGTTTCTGCCGCAGTTTTTCTCCGGCTTTTAAGAGGGTATCCGCAAGAGGAACGAATGCCGCTGAAATATCTGTACTCTTGAAAACCGGCGGCGGATATACAGGGTCAGAACCAGAATCAGGGGGCTGGGTTATGCCCGGGGCTTCCACGGTATTTGTCTGTAGGATGTTTTTGATGACATGAACCCTGACTTTCGCTATTCCGCTCTTCAAAATGCCGATTTCCCTGGCGCCGCGCTGGGAGACGTCAATAACGCGCCCATTTATGTACGGGCCGCGGTCATTGACGCGCAACAGCACTGAGCGATTGTTGGATAAATTTTCAACCCTGACGATAGCGCCAAATGGCAGGGAGGGATGGGCGCAGGTCCAGGCTTCCGGTATCATGGTTTCGCCATTGGCGGTCTTTTTGTATTGAAATCCGTCCAGGCGGCTGCCGTACCAGCTTGCGTAACCAATCTGATGCGGTTGCCCCTCCTCTCCGGCCAATTCATCTTCGCCCCCCTGTCGGCTTGCTTCAATCCTGTGGGCGACGTTTGGTTTGGCGCAGTGGAGACAAAAAACAGAGGCTACAAACAGGGCGGAGGCCGGGACGAGTCTGCGCACAACGCGCAAAAAACCGCCGGACAACCCTGACAGTGCGGGCCTGAATTCCGCTCCCAGCTGAATCTCAATGCCACTGAAGTGGATATGAAAGAACCGGTTGGGGCTGGAAGTTGTTACGCCAAAAAATTTCATGGGCCTCCAAAACGCCCTGTCAAGAAAAAACATTATAGTCAAAAATCCAATTCAGATTCCAAAAAAATTGCGAAGTCGCAAAAGCGCCCTAATACCCCCTGCCCCTGTCAACAGCGCCCACAATCGCTCTCCCGTCTGCGTAGGCGCGAAGGTTGGGGAGTATGTCGTCAATCAGGTCTTCCGGTACCGTTGGGCCGCTGTGGTGGGGGGTTATTGTTATCCGGGGGTGCTTCCAGACGGGGTCGTCCGGCTTCAGCGGCTCATCTGGAAAAACGTCCAGCACGGCCCTTCCCAAAAGGCCATTATCCAGCGCTTTCAGCAAGTCGGGCAAGACAACCTGGCTGCCCCGCCCCACGTTGATCAGGGTCAGGTCAGGATTTCCGGAGGCAAGCAGGTTGGCGTTAATCATGCCCTTTGTGTTTTCAGTACCCGGGGCGCAAATTACTAATACGCGGGTCCTGGGCATGTGTTCGGGCAGGCGGCTGACGCTGTTAATTTGAAATTCCGTATCATGGCGATCCTGTGTGGCAAATCCACACACAGTCATGCCAAGGGTTTTCAGCGCAAGGCCCACCTGGCGTCCAATGCGTCCAAAGCCCACTACAAGCGCGAGTTTGTCATGTAATCTCTCAGGCAACAGTTTTCCCTGCCATTGATTAAATGCCTGCGCCTGGCGGCATGCTTCAATTTGCTGCGCCTCATACAGAAGATGTCCGCACACGTATCTGGCGATCCATAGCCCAAAGCGCCCGTCGGCCCTTGTTATCAAAACGTTCTGGGGCAATTCGGGGTGATTTACTAAGTGGTCAACACCAGCGCCCGCGTTTTGAAGCCACTTTAATTTTGGCATCCGAGGCAAAAAGCCCATAGGGAATCGCCAGGTAAACAGCGCCTCGGCCTCAGAAAGCCAATCGGCGTCAGCCTGCATGGCTTCTCTGGGATGCCATCCCCTTAAGTCCAACCCTGGCTCCGCAGCCTGTAGCTTGGAAACCCAATCGGAGGCGTTATGGTGGATAATGGCTAAGCGGCGTGACTGGTTCATACTTTATGAGTATAGCGTTTCCGGTTCAAAACTGCGTTCCACAGTGAGGTTTTGCAATTACCTCATTCTATTTTTTAAATTTCACGGAACTGCCTTGCGCTGAGGGATGATAGTGTTTCATCCTTATATCCATGGGAAAAGAATTATTGTCTGTGGGGCTTTTGTTTGGCGGTGAGAGCGCGGAACACGAAGTTTCAATCGTTTCGGCAAGGGCGATAGCGAAGCATCTGGATTCAAGCGCCTTTCGCGCCGTCCCAATAGGGGTTGCGCGAAATGGCGTCTGGGTCGTGTTGGGCGACCCATTTGCCAGGTTAGCCAATGGAGAAATGCCGGAAAGGGGCGAATACCCCTTTCTGCCGCTGGAAAAGGGCGCGGAGCAAACCAGCGCGCCGGATGTGATTTTTAACGTGATTCACGGCGCCGGCGGGGAGGATGGCCAAATTCAGGGATATTTGGAAATGTTAAAAATTCCGTGTACGGGAGCGGGCCGTTTGTGTCAAGGGGCGGCGATGGATAAATGGATGGCCAAGCGCGTCTGGGAATCCGAGGGCCTGCCCGTGACGCCCTATTTGGGTATTACAGAAGATCGCTGGAAGTTGAACCCCCAGGGCTTCATTGACCAGTGCCTGACCCTTGGGACGCCTGTCTTTGTAAAACCGGCCAATTCAGGCTCCAGCATCGGCATTGAGAAAGTAACCCTCGCCGAAGACCTCAAAAGCGCCGTTGACAACGCCTTTCGCTACGACAGGCGGGTTTTGGTGGAAAAAGGGCTGGATGTCAGGGAGATAGAAGTGGCCGTGCTTGGCGGCGCCGACCCCATCGTGAGTATGCCCGGCGAAGTGTTGGTGGCGGGCGAATTTTATGACTTCGCGGATAAATACCTGGACGGCAAAAGCCAGACGCAGATCCCGGCGGACTTGCAGGACGATATGGCTCAATCCATAAGAAATATGGCGCTTCAGGCCTTTTTGAGCCTTGACGGCTATGGCCTTGCCCGGGTTGACTTTTTTGTTGAGCGGAACACAAATCACATTTATTTAAATGAAATCAACACCATTCCTGGTTTCACGAGCATCAGCATGTTCCCTAAACTAATCGAAGCCGCAGGCGTACCGTACAAAGACCAGCTCACGACGCTCATAGGTCTTGCCGTTGACAGACAAAGGCAAACAGCGGGCAAGCAGGTTGGCTTTAAGAGCGGGAGTCAGTGGTTCAGGTAACCAACGCTGGCTTCCAGCAGGGTTTTCATGCCTGCGAAGGCCGCCACGAACTGATCCGCAGGATGACGCAGCACGTCTTGTACCGCCCCCTGTTGAACAAGATGTCCGTTGTTCAGCACGGCTATGTGGTTCGCCAGGTGTATGGCTTCAAACAGGTCGTGGGTGGAAAAAATGACCGACGAGTTGGTTTCTTTCAGTATTTGTGCCAAATCATTCAGCAGCGATTGTTTGGTGGGCGCGTCCAGGGCTGAAAATGGCTCGTCCAGCAGCAGTACGTCCGGTTTGATGGCAAAAGCCCTCGCCAGGCTGACGCGCTGTGACTCGCCGCCGGATAATTTGCTGGCGGAGCGATTCAGCAAGTGGGAAATGCCAAATAGATCGCTGGCTTCTTCCGCCCTGCGCCGCCTCTCCGCGGCCGGCAGGCCGTGGAGCCTTGGGCCGGATTCAATATTGGCTTTAACCGATGAATTAAATAAGAGCGGCTCCTGAAAAACCATTGTGACGCGCCGCCGCAATTCGGCCCTTCGGGAATTGCCGCGTATCTCCCACCCTTGGAACAAAAGCCTTCCGCCCGTAATTTCCATCAGCCCGGCAAGGCAGAGCAACAGCGTTGACTTGCCGGAGCCGTTTGGGCCGACCACGGCCATTATCTGACCCTGGGTAAGAGCCAATTCGGACACGCACAGCGCCTGGACTCCGCCCTGGGCGGCTGTCAGGTTTTCAACTTGAAGGATAATCATTATCGAGTTTCCACTGGAGCAAAGTATTCATATTGGCGTCAGCATGATTCAAGCTATGGTCGTTTGGCTTGTGGAGCGGAACACTTTTCCCATGGTTTAGTAAACGTACATAAGTTTCGCTCCACAAGTCAAATGCGCAGATGCGCCGTGAACGCTTGCGATGCCGTATCCGCAGTCGTAAACTCGCATTTTTGTTCTGATTTTCAAGTGCGTTTCCTATAGCGCAATTTTGACGCGGAAATAAAAATCATCTCGGACGTTCCCGCTGTTGCAGGTGGGTGAGCAGGGCGTTTATTACAAAGGAGAGCAAAAGCAATATAAAGCCCAGCGCCAGGGCTATGTCAAAGTTCCCGCGCCCGGTTTCCATTACCGTGGCCGTCGTTAAGACCCTGGTGTACCCCTTTAGGTTTCCGCCAACCATGATTGACGCGCCTATTTCTGAAACTATACCCCCGAAACCGGCCATCACAGCAGCCATCAGGGGCAGTCTGGCTTCTTTTGCCAATAGCCACACCATTTGTAGTTTGTTAGCTCCCAGGCTGAGGATTTGCAGCTTCAGGTTTGGCGGCAAATGCTGTATCGCCGTCAGGCTCAAACCCGCGATTATCGGCGTGGCTATTACGATTTGGGCTATTACTATGGCGGAGGGCGTGTAGAGCAATCCAAAAGACCCAAAGGGGCCGTTGCGCCAAAGAAACATGGTCACCCATAGGCCGACGACCACCGGGGGTAGCCCCATGCCTGTATTTATCAGGGCGATGATGAGTCGCCGCCCCGGGAAGGTCTTTAGCGCAAGGCCGACGCCCGCGCCGACGCCGAGCGCCAGACTGACCAAGGTTGCGACGCCTGAAATCTTCAGCGTCAGCCAGGTTATGCCTAAAACTTCACGATCCAGCTTCAAGAGCAGTTCAACGGCCTTTTTGACGCCTTCCCAAATCAAGTCCACAGTTATCTCACTGCCGTTTCTAAATCAGAATCACAGAGGCAATTTGTGTTTAACAAGGGGCCTCGCTTCGTTCTACTTTTCAGGCGCGCTGGCTTTAATGGCGTCCGGGAAAAACAGCGGCGAGCCGTATTTGTCTTTTCCGAAATCGGCGATGATCTTTTGCGCTGCTTCCGACACGCAGAAATCAGCGAATTGTCTTGCCGCCTTCGCGTTGACCTTCGGGAATTTTTCGGGATTGACTTCAATGACGTGATAAATGTTCATCAATATCGGGTCGCCCTGGGAAATTATTTCTAAGCCCAGGTTTTTTTGCAGCGCCAGATAGGTTCCCCGATCTGAAAGGGTGTAACCCCTCTTTTCGGCGGCGACGGCCAGGGTTTGCCCCATGCCCAGGCCGGTTTCCTGATACCAACCGCCGCCAGGGTTAATCAAGGCGCTTTTCCATAGCTTTTTCTCTAAGGCGTGGGTGCCGCTCTCGTCGGCCCGGGAAAAAAACAGCGACTCAGACTTGGCGATGCGGGTAAAGGCGTCCAGCGCGTCCTTGGCGCTCTTGACGCTCGCGGGGTCATTTTTGGGGCCAAGAACCACAAAGTCGTTGTGCATGACGATGCGGCGATTTACGCCAAAACCCTCATTGACAAACTGTATTTCGGCGTCGGGGCTGTGAACCAAGAGCGCGTCGGCCTCGCCGCGCCTTCCCATCGCCATGGCCTGGCCTGAGCCTACGGCTATGGTTTTGACAAAATAGCCGGACTGCTTTTCAAAAACGGGTATCAGCGCGTCTAACAGGCCCGAATCCTGTGTGCTGGTTGTGGTGGCCAGTATTACGCTCTGCTGCGCCTGGGCGCCAAGGGGCGTAAAGCCGAGCAGCAGATAACAAGCCAGAAGAAAATTACCAAAGAACATTTTTGCCATGCGAGACTCCTTTTTTTCAAAGCTAAACCACTCCAGAGCGTTAGCTCTTCTAAATTATATCGCGTCCGGCTCATTGAGTAACAGCGCAAAGAGTTGAAGCAGGGCAATAGTTTTTGGCAGCCCTGACTTAAAGCCAGACGGATGGAAATCACACAACGTCAGGGATTAACGCTACCACTCACAGACACACAGAAAAGGTGGTAAAGTGACGATGCTTGTTGTCTGAAAGTGAGTTGCTTTGAACAGCAAACAGACCAAAACCAAATATGCGATATTCTCACAACCCATACCAAACAACATAACGTGGGACGAAGTGGTTTCATTGCTAAAAGCGGTAGGCTGTGTATTAACGCAACGTGGTGGTTCATCAATATTATTCACCAGAGGTAACGACAAGCAAATTCTTCACAGGCCACACCCTGAAAACACGCTTAAAATCTACGCGCTGAAAGAGGTTAGGAGCTTTCTTATTCAATTAGGAGAAACGCCATGAATCATACGGTACAGTACAAGGGTTATACGGCTTCCATTGAGTACTCAGATGAAGACGCTTGTTATGTAGGTCATGTAATGGGGATGGATCGTCACAGAATTGCGTTTCATGGAAACACTATTGAAGAAACACATTCGGCCTTCATTGAAATGATAGATTTTTATCTGGATACATGTGCAGAAGAGGGAACAGAGCCTGAACGCCCAAGCGCAATTGTAGTGCTTCTACCGACAAGCCTCTATTTAGAAGCCTCTGAAAAGGCAGAGCACAAAGGCTTAACTGTGCCGAAATTGATTGCCGAAGCACTAACAGTAATTTAGGGTTTCGGCTGTTGATCGTTGGTTTCAGATCATATCGCGTCCGGCTCATTAAGTAACCGCTCAAAATCGTTGACGCCCTCCGAAATTGACTCCCAGGCAATGGTTTCAAGTCGGCGATATTTTTTGAGCACCAAGCGGCCCATATCCGTCAGACGCGCGCCGCCGCCGCTTGGACCGCCTTTGGAGGCATAGACCAGCGGCTCTTTGAAAAATCTGTTCATGTCTTTCACCACCAGCCAGGCCTTTCTGTAGCTCATGCTCAGCCTGCGCCCGGCAGCGGAAATAGAGCCGGTTTCAGCAATAGCGTCAAGCAGCGCCGCTTTTCCGGGGCCGATGGCAATTTTTTCCCCTATGGGAACGCGGAGCCTGACGACATTGGCGGGAGATAGCGTCATGGTTGATTCCTTTATGTATAGCGCTTCCCCTAAATATTAGCGCCGCTGTTACATGATTCAATTATGTCTAGTGGAAAAAGCTAAGCACAGGCGTCCAGCGCTACTTTCCGGTCAAAACCGCGTCTAAAGTATTACAAGCATTTCTGGCTTCGGAACGCGGTTTTGAACCGGAAACGCTATAAACAATCAAGCTGATTGCAAAACCTCCGAATTTTGCCAGGGACGCAGGCGCCAGACCCTCATCTTTCAGTAACTGCTATGCTGGCATGCGATGTTTTCGGAGGTTTTGCAATTATCTCAATCATTACAAATATCAGAAGCGGCTGCGGAAAGACAAGCCTTACCCTGCATCTGGACAGGGCTTTGAAAATGAGGTATAGTGTTGCATGGGTATGGACACAAAAACTAAAAAAAAAAAACAGGGGACCTTCATGCGACACATCTCACCCCCCCCCCCACGTAAATGCTGTAAATAAAGCACTTACAAGCGTTTTTATGGCATTGGCCTCACATGTGTCATCCAGGCTCTTTGTAGCTCTGGTTGCCATCGCGCTTTTGCCATTTATGGGCGGGGCGCGGAGGCCCCAGAACCCCAGGAACCCCGCAAAAAATCTTGAAACAGGGCATCTCCAGACCACTCCAGCCACTATACAGTCTGCCCAGTCTATACAGTCCACACAGTCTGTTCAGCGGCGGGCGGGGCAGAATAAAACAGCCGGGCGCGTTGCTTCCAGCCTGTTGACAGGGCCGACGTTACCCACGACGCTCTTTGGCGTCACTCCAAAACAGGAAATTCCCCCATTCGCCCATGACCGCGTGCTGGTAAAACTGGCGTCCGGCCCAAACGCGCCCTCAGCGGCCAATGTTCCCAATGCCCCCAACGTCCCAAACTTACGCTTCATGACGGCGGACAGTGGTATAGCGTATCTCAGGTCGCTCAGCTTAGGCGTGGCGTATTCAGAAATGCGCCTGCTCAACCCCGTCAGTGAAACAGCCAGCCCTCAATATACCGGCGCGGGCATGTTCAGAACAAACACCCAGAACACACCAGATTGGCAAAACAACGTATTTGTCCTTCAACTGGCCCAAACTGGAGCTGGCGCTGTTGAAAGCGCCCTCAAAACCCTTCAAGCCAACCCCGCCGTCGAAATAGCCGAACCCGTCTATTTCCGCAAACTCAGCAAATCGCCCAACGACCCGATGTACGCTTCCCAATGGGCATTGGAAAACATCAGCGCCGAAGGGGCGTGGGACATCTCTACAGGCATCAAGGGTGTGGTAGTTGGCGTGATTGATAGCGGCATTGATGGCGCCCACCCCGACCTGTCCGCCAACCTTTGGATAAACCCCAATCCAAACCAGAATGGATACGTCAATGACATACATGGCTACAACTTTACAGCCCGCGTTGGCGGCGCGCCGACGGACGAAAATGGCCATGGCACGCACGTGGCCGGCATAATCGGCGCTAAGGGCGACAATGGCACAGGCGTCTCCGGCGTAAACTGGGATGTGAGCCTGGCCTGGCTGGGGGTAAGCGCCGGCGGCGACTGGATATCAGACGACGCCGTCATTGAGGCGCTGAGCTACGCTAACACACATAACATCATGATCACAAACAACAGCTATGGCGGCTACAGATATTCTGAAATAGAGAGGCAGGCCATAGCCAACTACAGGGGCCTGTTCGTGGCTGCGGCGGGAAATAATTCCCTGAGTAACGATAACTTGGATACGCCGCACTATCCGGCGAGTTACGACCTTCCCAATATCATCGCCGTGGCCTCTATAGACCAGAATTCCTACAAGTCAGATTTTTCAAACTACGGCTGGTACAGCGTGCATCTCGCGGCGCCTGGCAGCGACATATTGAGCACATTTCCTAATGGCGGATATGTAGAATTGTCCGGCACGTCAATGGCCACGCCATACGTGGCGGGCGCCGCCGCGCTGCTCATGTCGGCCCGTCCCGGCTATACGGTAGATGATTTGCGCACAGCGTTATTGTATTCGAGCCGCCAGCCTAATGGCATTAATAGCTGGTGGGTTGCTGCGTACGGCATACTGGATGCTAATCAGGCCATGAGGCTCAATATCAATGCCCTTGCGCCAAAGATTTTCGTCCACCCGGTGGCCGCGAGGCTAGAGCCTGGCGACACGCACACTTTCAGAGCGGTAGCCCTCGGCGGCGGCGCCATGACGTACCAATGGCAGGTTTCCGTGGATAGCGGCCTCACATGGTCGGACATTACCGGCGCCACAGACACGAGCTACACGGGTATTTTTAATCTTTCCGACCACCAAAAGCTGTTCCGCATGAAAGCAGCAAATTCCCTGGGCAGCGTTACAAGCGGCCCCGCACTGCTCATGGTGTACCCCGTCGTTTCAGTTGCCGTTTCGCCCAATACCGCGAAATTATTGCATGGCGCCCAGCAGCAATTCACAGCCTCTGTAGAGGGCGGCTCGGGCAACAGAGACGTCCTATGGAGCGCGCCAGGGAACCAAATCACGCCGGACGGCCTATTCACAGCGTCGGTTATGGGTACCTATGAAATCACGGCGACCAGCGCTGACGACTCCAGAAAGAGTGATTCTGCGACGGTAACAGTGGCGCCTCCGGTATCTGTTTCCATTTCGCCTGAGACAGCGACGCTTTCCACGGGTGGCGGCATGACATTCACAGCCTTTGCGAAGGAAGGCCTGGGGAACGGCGCCATCGCCTGGACGGCGACAGGGGGAACCATCTCCCAATCAGGCCAATCATGCGCCTATGAGGCGCCTGAGGCGCCAAGTGTATATACTGTCACGGCCACAAGCCTGGAGGACAGCGCAAAGAGCGCCTCCGCGGTCATAACTGTAGTCAGCGGCCTCTCCATTGACATTTCGCCGCGCAACCCGACCATGACGGCCAATACCTCTCAGACATTTACGGCGACGGTAACGGGGGACAGCGGAAACAAGGGCATTGTCTGGTCCGCCTCGGCAGGGGATATAAGTCCCTCTGGCCAGTTCACGGCCCCTGCCAGCCCCCAGATAGTGACCATTACGGCGAGGAGTGTTGAGGACGACACAAAAGCCGCTACGGCGATAGTGACCGTGCATGGCGCGCCTGATGTGTATGTGGGGGGGTGCTATGGATTCTTATCAATTGAACATACTTCGACTAATATTCTCTGTTATTGGAAAAACGGCGTAAGGTATGACATCGCCGATTGTAATTATCATTTATTATGGGGTGGGTATTTTTGCACACAAGCGACATCGGTTACTTCTATTTTTGTATCGGGCAACGATGTCTATGCTGTTGGTCAAATAGCTACATTATTCGAAGATGGACATCATGAATTTGTGGGTAAACTTTGGAAAAATGGCGTGGAACAGGAGTTAGACAATTGCATTTTACCTTTTTCTGTACATGTTTCTGACAGCGGCGACGTGTATGTAACAGGTCAACAACCCGACCAATCAGGCGATATCGGGTGTGGCGCTCTCTGGAAGAACGGCAGGATTATCCAGACCTTTGGCAATTCATCCTGGACCAATCCATACTCCGTTTTTGTATCATGCGATGATGTATATGTAGTTGGAAATAATTATGAAAATCCGTTTGATGCTAACGGGAGCGCCTTTCTTTGGAAAAACGGCGAATCCCTGACTCTTGGTAAGGATTCTCGCGCCAGGTCCTTTTTTGTATCCGGCAACGATGTGTATATATGTGGGATTTTGATACCGCCAGGCTATAACCAGGGAGATTATCAGTTCGCCGCGCTATGGAAAACAACTACTGAGTTAACACCTGCCATTACTTATATCCTTGACGGGGGAAATCACAGCACAGCTTATTCTGTTTTTGTGTCGGGCGAGGATGTGTATGTGGCTGGAGAAAATGGTAATCAAAATATGGTTTGGTTAGGTGCTGTACAGGATCATTTATCACCAGATTTTATAATCACTGAAGGAGCCACTGCCAAATTATGGAAGAACGGCGTCAGGCATGATCTGGGCAAGCTGGTAAATCAGACCGAGTGGTCGTCTGCCCGGGCTGTTTATGTATCTGGGAATGACATATTTGCGGCAGGGCAGATGTATCGTCCTGATTTTAATTATGCATATTCCGTTCTCTGGAAAAATAGCGTGGCACAACAGCTGTCTGATAGCTTTTATAATACCAATGTTGCCGAGTCCATATTTGTACACTCAGACGCGCCGGCCAAATCCCCGGTTTCCATTGCCATTTTCCCCAAAACGCACATTATGCCGACAGGCGGCGAGCAGACATTCACGGCCTCAGTCGCAGGTTCGGCCAATACGGCGGTGACATGGTCAGTTCCGTCAGGGCACGGGTCTATCACCCAGACGGGTACATACACGGCCCCCGCCACTCCAGGCATATACGCAATCACGGCAACAAGCGTTGAGGATAATACAAAAAGCGACACGGCGACAGTGACGGTTGTCAACGCTATTTCTGTAAGCGTCTCGCCCAAAACAGCAACGCTGACAGTGGGCGGCGCGCAGACATTTAACGCCACAGTTACAGGCGGCACGGGCAACACAGCCGTCGTCTGGTCAGCCACTGGCGGAACAATCACGCAGAGCGGCCTCTATACAGCCCCAAACGCGCCCGGAACCTACACTGTGACGGCAACAAGCGTTGAGGACAATACCAAGAGCGACACGGCGACAGTGATCGTGAACGCTCCTGTTGTAACAGGCAGTGCCGTCATTCTCAACGCCCCGGACGCTATGTTCACGGGCGATACGGTTACGCTTCAGGCCAGCGTCACGGGTCTGGACGACACAGCCGTAACCTGGACGGCTTCTGCGGGCACGATTGACCAGCAGGGAAGATACACGGCCCCGAGTTCAGCTCAAACGGCGACAATTACTGCCGCAAGCGTTCAGGAGCCTTCGGTCAGCGCCAGCGTTGAGATAAGGATTAACAGCCCAGCCATGGCCAACTTTGACGGAAACACATCTAAAACTCCCCAGCTTCTGGGCATTGCCAACGCGTTTGGCTCCAGGTCGCAAGCTGACTTGAACAAGTACGACCTGAACAACAACGGCATTGTTGACGATGGCGATTTGGTGATGCTCTTTAA
>JAISSN010000144.1 GCA_031273105.1 Holophagales bacterium
GAGGACGCCTGCGGACAAGGCTACGGGGACAATGATCCAGAGCAAGTTTCGGGGGGACATGTTCATACTCCTGCATTCATTTAAGACGCTCTTGGGGATTTATACTGGTAGCGCAACACAGCTAACTCATCGGCTTGTTGCTGTTCTTCTTTAGAAACTTCAAAGTCATATTGCTCTTGTCTGCGTTCTTTCAGGCGCAGGAGCGTCAGGTGTTCACGGTGGGCCTTTGTCAGCGCCCGTCTTGCTTCATCCGCCAGTAATTGAACCCTTGCGATTTCTACGTTGGTTTCATCTATTTTACGCTCAAGCGAGACCAAAAATCTTTCGATGGAGCGCCACAAGTCCAGGTTTACGGCCTGGCCCCGGCCTACGCTACGCTGTTGGAATGTTGAATTTTGAAGTTGTTTTATGTCGTCTAAGTGATTGCGCAGGATTTGCAATTCTCCCATGACCTTGCCAAGCAGACGCTGGGCGTCTTTTTTCCTGGCCTCCCTGAGTTTCAGAAGCGGAGCCAAACGAAATCTGAATCGTCTTGCCATATTACAGCGCCTCGGCCAGATACTGGCTCAAGTCTATACCAAAAACCTTGCCCATGTCCAATAGAGTTTGTTTATAACTGGATTCCTCCGCTACGGCCTGGCGCAAAAAGGCCAGTATCGGCGGGTTGAACTGTATGGCCTGGTCGATTTGGGGACTGGAGCCGCGCGTGTACGCGCCAATTTGAATCAGGTCCTCAGCGTCGTTATAGGTGGCCATCAGGTCCCGCATTTTGGCGCAGAGCTGTTTTTGCTCTGATATGGCCAGTGTGGAAAAAAGTCTGGAGATGCTTGCCAGTACATCTATGGCGGGATAGTGGTTTCTGCCCGCGAGTTTTCTGGAAAGTACTATGTGGCCGTCTAAAATACCCCGCACTGTATCGGCTATAGGCTCGTTCATGTCGTCGCCCTCGACCAGCACGGTATAGATGCCCGTAATAGAGCCTTTGTCTTCAAAGTTGCCCGCCCGCTCCATCAACCTCGGAAGCAGGGCAAACACCGAAGGCGTATAGCCGCGGCTTGAGGGGGGTTCACCCGCCGAAAGTCCAACTTCCCTTTGGGCCATGGCAAAGCGTGTCACGGAGTCCATCATCATCAGCACGTCTTTGCCCTGGTGCATGAAATACTCCGCGACGGCGGTTCCGGCAAGGGCGCAGCGCAGGCGAAGGAGGGGCGTCTGATCTGAGGTCGCCACTACGACGACGCTTCTGCGCAGCCCCTCTTCGCCTAAATCGTTTTCGATGAACTCTTTTAATTCGCGGCCCCGCTCTCCGACCAGAACGATGACGTTTACATCCGCGCTGGTGTTTCTGGCGATCATTCCCAAAAGCGTTGACTTGCCAACGCCCGAACCCGCGAAAATCCCTACGCGCTGGCCTTTCCCAAGCGTCAACATTCCGTCAATGGCGCGGACGCCCGTTGACAGCACATCCCGAATGCGCTTTCGTTTCATAGGATTCGGCGGCGCGTTGTGAACCGGAACTCTGGCGTTAATATTTATCGGCGGGCCATCGTCAATGGGGTTGCCCAGAGGGTCTATCACCCTTCCCAGCATGGTCTCTGATACGGGCAGGAGGGGCATGTTCCCCGTTGCTTCCACCCACATGCCCTGCTTTACGCCGTCTGTGTTTTCGACGGGCATCAAAAGCACCTGATTGCCATTGAAGCCCACCACTTCGGATGAAATCAATCTGCCGCCATCGCCGTGTATCATCATTTCTTCGCCAATGGCGCCCTCGGGGCCGGCGGATTCAACGAGAAGGCCGACCAGCTTTGAGACGCGGCCTAAATATGTTTCAGTCGGGAGCTTTGGGACTTGCTCTAAGAGGGGCAGCAGGCGCATCAGATTTGCCCCTCCTCCCTGAGGCGGTTTACAAGGCTCAACAGGCGCTCCCGCCGTCTTTCAAAGGTGGCGTCAATGACGGTGTCGGCCGTCTCAAGCCTGAAACTCCCCCTGCTCAATTCGGCGTCGGCCAACAGGCGCGTACCTGGATATCTCTTAGTGAAATTGGACTGGGCGTGTTCTAAATCTTTTGGGTGTAAGAAAACCACTAGCGCCGGTTCAGATGGGGCTGCGGATTCGGACAGTGGAAAGGGGTGCGCTTCCAAAATGGAATTCAGCAACGGGCCGACGGCGTCCTCTGCGGACTCCAGATGTTGGGCGGCCAGGTATTCAGCCATAACGGTAATCAGAGCTAGCACTTCTTCGCCGGCTGCGCTTTTATGCAGGCTAACGGCGTCTGAAAGGGCTTTCAGGCTGTCTTCCAGGCGGCCTATATGAACCTTGAATTGGTTTTCCGCTGACTCGTTGCCTTCTTTTTCTCCCAGGGCATAACCTTCTTCATAGGCCCGCTGGCCGATTTCAACAACTTGTTGTTCAGCCTCAACCACCTTTTGTTCAGCCTCAACCATCTTTTGTTCAGCCTCAGCCATCTTTTGTTCAGCCTGAGCTATTATTGACGCAGCCTGCTTTTCAGCCTGAGCTATTTTTTCCGCGCTCTCTTTTTCTGTTTGGGCAAGTTTTTTCTCTATTATTTGTTCCGTGGACTTAAAACGCTCTTGTATTTCTTCCGGTGTCTCTGAAAACGCCGCCCCAAGCGGCTCGTCCTCATCTGTGTCCGCTGAGGGCAGTATCGCGTCTAAATTCGACAGGGTATCCGTGACTTTATACGCGTACAACTCGACTCTATGCGCGTCTATCTTTTTAGCAGGTATGATCCTGGCGTCAAGAGACATAGTCGTCGCCGCCGCCGCCGCCAATTGTTACCACGCCTTCTTCTTCCAGTTGCCTGACGATTTCAACGATCTCGTGCTGCGCTTTTTCAACGTCCCGCAGTTTGATAGGACCCATGAAGTCCATTTCCTCTTTCATCATTTCAACGGCGCGGGAAGACATATTTCTGAAAAATTGGCTGCGCAGTTCATCGCTCGTACCTTTCAGCGCGATGGTCAAAACCTTCTTGTCGGCGCGCTTCAGTATCTCTAAGACACCGATGTCGTCAATCAGCAGGATATCGTCGAACACAAACATTAAATCCCTGATGCTGCCGGCCAACTGGGGGTTGTCAACTTCAATTTTTTCAAGGACAGTCCTGCCTGTGGTTCTATCCATGCGGTTAAAGAGTTCCGCTACAGCGCGCACACCGCCGTAGGCCTCTGTGGCAAATGTGCCCAGTGCTTCCAGTTTTTGTTCTAATATCAATGAAATGCGCCGCACGACTTCCGGGCTGATTTCCTGCAGGTTGGCCATCCTCATGCACACCTCGGCGCGCAGGTCTTCGGGAAGGCTGGCTATCAATTCGCCGGCCTGAGTGGCGTTTAAGTGGGCAAGGATCAGGGCTATAGTCTGTGGGTGTTCGCTTTGAATGAATTTTGATAATTGCTGCGGGTTGGCGCGTTCAAGGGATGTAAACCCGGCGCTGGACTCCAGTGCTTTTGTCAGGCGGTCAATGATTTTTCTGGCGGCCTCGGGCCCAATGGACTTGATCAGCAGTTTTTTTGCAAACTCAATGCCGCCTTGGGTTATATAGCTCTTGGCCAATGTCATCGTGTGGAATTCTTCCATCACGTCATCGGCGATTTCAGGCAATACGTTTTTTGTAAGGGCAATTTCCTTTGAAATTGTTTGAATTTCGTCTTCTTCCAAGTACTTGAATATGCTGGCAGCCACCTCGTCGCCAAGCGTGACCATTAGTACCGCTGCTTTTTGAGCGCCTGTAAACTTACTCATTTGCTTCCTCCATCGTCATCAGCCAGCCACGAACGCACCAAGGAAGCAGCGTTTTCAGGGTCGGCCGTAATAACTTCCGTAACTCTCTGTTTGATGACCTCACGTCTTTGCGCTTCCGGCGCCTGGGAGGCTGTGTCGGCATTGATTTCCTGTTCAATTTCAGCTCTGAGTTCTGCCAGCGTTTTGGGGGGCGGGGGCGCTTCGGCCATTTCCTCTCCTTCCGCTACTACTGCTGCTTTTGCTTCTGCTTCTTCTTCAACAACTTCTATGAGTGTTGGCTCTTCCTCGGGGACCTCTTTTTCTCTGGTGATAAATTTGTAAATCAGCCAACCGATAAACCCAATAAGAATAATAGCAAATGGGGCTAAGATTTTAGCCAGGTCAATCCAATATTGCCTCGTTGCGGCCTCCTCTTCCCTTGGGTCTGCGGTGGCCGCAAAGCTTATGCTGTCAACGGTTACGATGTCGCCCCTGGAGTTGTCTATGCCGGTGGCGCCGGCTACGAGGTTTCGGAATTTTTCAAGTTCTGCAGGCGTCCAGGGCAGCGGTTTCTGTTCATAGTGACCTCTGCTGTTTCTCTCCCAGGTGATTTTTTCGTCCAACAACACAGATATTGAAATCCGCCTTATACTCCCGGGGGATTTGTCCACGGCGCGCACCGTATTACTTATTTCAAAATTGGTCGTTGACTTTTTTTTATCCATGGTTTCAAAAATATTGGCCCCAAACGCCTCGGCGTCGGCAGGAGCGACGTTTGTCGGGGTACCAGGAATTCCGAGGGGCGGCTGGCGCTTGGTGCTTTTTTCTTCTTCCGTCTGAACAGACCGTTCAACCTGCCCCTGGGGATCAAAGGTTTGCTCCGTGATTTGAACTTTGTCAAAATCCAGTTCGACCTTTGCCGAGGCCATGACTTTTCCCCTGCCCACGGCAGGCTCTAACTGCTCCGTGACCTTTTCAACCAGATAGTACTCTTCCTCGCGCTGCATCTTTCGCTGAGTGTCCGTGATTTTGGCCTGTGTATCCCTCTTGTTCAAAATCCTTGCGTTATGGTCCGAAATGACGACGTTTTCGGGTTTTAAGCCCTCAACGCTGTGAGACACCAGATTTGTAATGGCCTGTACGTTTTCTTCTGGAAGCGTGCGGTTGTTCATCAGGCGCAACAGAACCGACGCCTTGGCCTCTTCTTTGTCGCTTACAAAAACTGAATCCTTTGCAGGCGTGATGATTACTTTGGCGTCTTTGATGATGTGGGGCAACCCCTCTCGAAGCGTTTTTGCCAGGTGTTTTTCCTGAGCCAGCTTATAGGTTGTTTTTTGAGTGAACTCAGTTGTAGTCAGCCCCGGAGATTCGAGCTTTTCAAAGCCGACCTTTTCCCCTGAGAGAATTTCTTCGCCGGCAATGCTCAGCCTCAGTTGACTCACTTGTTTTGCCGGTACATAAATGGTGCGTTGGTCCGAACTCAGCTCATACTTGACGCTCTGCTTTTTCAGGCTCTCTATTACAGCATTCGCGTCAATGGGGTTTAGCTCGGACATCAAGACGCCCATGGGTTCCCGGCTGGCCCAGACGCTCAGGCCGGCAAGAAATATGAACAAGACGAGCGTTATGGCGACGACCATACTTTTCTGTATGGTCGTCAGGCTCAGGAAAGCCTTCTTGATCTGCTGTAAGATGCTTCTTATGTCAAAGCTGCCGTCGGCCATTTTTTCCTCGAAATAGCCGACGTTCTTTGACTAATTGTCGCTACATCTGCATCCGCATGACTTCACGGTAGGCGTCGACGAGCTTGGAACGGACGGCCATCATAGTATTGAAACTAACTTCGGCCTTTTGGACAGCCAAAATAGCCGAATGCATGTCAGTACCTTGTCCTGTCATCAAGTTTCGTGCCTCTTGCGCTGCCGCCCGTTCATCATTATCCACTTCCTGCAGCGCCCTTTGAAATAAATCTCTGAAACTAGGGCCGTCCTGGCTGCCAGGAGAGCCTGGGGCCTCGTTTGGACACAATGTCTTGGTTGGAATCAGTTGGGTGAGGTTGAGTAGTGGGTCCATGGTTGCGTCTCGTTCTATTGGTTTAGAGTATTGTCGTTTTGGGTTATTTACCAGTCAGAAAATTGTCATTCTGCGTTTATTGCGTTCTCAAGATGTCCAACGCGGACTGCCCCATCGCTCGCACAGCGCGGACTACGTTAACATTGGCGTCGTAGGAGCGGGCCGCTTCTGTAAGGTTTACCATTTCCTCAATGGGATTAACATTTGGGTACACCACAATCCCTTCTTCGTTAGCGTCGGGATGGCCGGGGTCATACTTGTAAACAAACGGATCGTTTGACCTGTGAATGTCAGCGATGCGCACACCGGCCAGGGGCATCCCGTCAACCGTCTTGCCCATGGTGTGAACCTGAAAGACGGCGTCTTTTTTTATGAACGGCCCGCCTTCCGGCGTCCTCGTTGTTTCGCTGTTGGCGACGTTAGCGGATATCAGCTGTACGCGAAGACGCTGGGCTGACATTCCAGAAGCCGCGACATCGTATATTTTATTGAATGACATAAGCTACCCCCTTCATGACCTGCCTCCTTCACGAATCGCGTTTAATACTCTTCTGATGGCGGTTTGGGTAAAAAGCGCCGCTTGATTAAACGTCCCCTGGGTTTGCATTACCTTCATGTTTTCTTTGTCAAGGTTCACGTCGTTTCCGTCGTTGCGTTCGTAGGTAGTAATGGCTCTGTCCAGCGCGTACGGCAATGTTCTGGTATCTTCGCCGCACATGTGCATGGGGTGGGTACGGACTATAGGCAAAGATTGCCCAGGCTTGTTGTCTAACACATCTTTCAGGACTTCATGAAATGGAAAATCCCTTGTTCGGTAATCCGGCGTATCAATGTTCGCCATGTTGGACGCAACCAGGCCCATGCGGCGGGAAGCCACGGTCATGGTCTTGTCCATCGTGGTGACCATGTCGGTTTTGGAAAGCAAATCAAACATAATAAAGATCCGTGCAAAAATCGCCCAGTTAGTACTTCGTCAGTCATCTCTATGCACGGCCCGTGCCGAAAATGAAGCGGCAATTTTTAGACGCTTTTGTTGCAAATTCTTTAACGGTTCTGCTATACTTCATGGCGTAATGGAGGTTTGCCCATGAAAATGACAAACAAAACTCACAATGACATCATAATTCTTTGTCCAGAGGGAAAAATAACCCTTGGAGACGGCGATCAGGCGCTTGGCGAAGCTGTCCGCACAGAGCTTGACAAAGGCGCCCGCAAGATGATCATTGATTTTTCCAAGGTCAGCTATTTGGATTCTTCCGGTATCGGCGAACTGGTTGGTTGTTACACGTCAATTAAAAACAAAAACGGCGAATTGCGGATTTGCGGAATGAACTCCAAAATCTTTGGCCTGATGAAGATGACCAGTCTGCATTCCGTTTTTGAAGTCAGAGATACTGAAGCAGAGGCTCTCGCTGATTTTTGATTTTATAGCTTACGAACCTGTTTCAACTATTGAATCAAGCCAAAAGCCCTTACTCGGCTTGGCTCTGTTTCTTTAAGGCTCACGCCCATGCCGCGAGGGTCTGCCATGATATCTTTACCCCTGGCTTTACTGTTCCTAGCTGGTTCAGCAGCAGCCCAGGAGACCTGGAAGTTAGTTGATGCCCCAAAAGTCGAAGGCGGAAGCTATGATGACGAACGATTTGCCAGACTGGCCCTTGGTTTCAGGGCAGGACAAGATGTTGACCCTGAGCGGTTGCGGATTGGCTTGGAAGCCGTCCGCGCAACGGACAGGTTTAAAAGTGTAGGCGGACATTTCGAGGACGCGCCTGGCGGCAAAATAGTAAAACTCCGCCTTGATCCCTGGCCTACGCTGAAATCGGTTCACACGGATATTCCCCCTGAACTGATGAAACTTGTAAAACCTTGGCTTCAAGACATCAGAAAAGGAACCAGGCCAGGTTCCCTTGCGATAGAGGCGTGGAAAAAAAAAGCTGAAGAATGGCTTGCCGTCTGGGGGTATCCGAGCGCAAAAGTAAATGTGGCGCGATCGTACAAAGGAGATTCTATTGCCATTTCTATTGACTCCGGTACGCCAACCCTGTTGCGCCATCTTGAGATCACGGGCAGCATCGGCGTAGTTTCACGGGAATCAATATTGAGTGACCTTGGCTGTAAACCCGGACAGACGATCTGGACCAGCGACGTTCAGCGCAGAGCCATACAGCGCCTTAACCGTCGCTTTGCCAGATATAGCTACTTATTTGCAAAAGCGAATTTTTTCTGGAACCCGGACAGCGGTAACCTGGCGGTTGACATTAATACGGGGCCTGCGGTGAGCCTGAAAGTCAGCGGCGTCAGGCTGAGAACCGGCCTGTTAAAGGAATATTTAGGTTTGCCGAGCATTGACAGGTACGGGGCAGATTTTTTGGGAGAAGCCGAACGAAGGTTGACAAACAAATTTCAAGCGGAAGGCCGCCCTCGCATAAAAATTAATCTGAAAGAAACTCCAATTAGCGGAAAAGCGCCCGAAAGAGCAATACAGCTTGAATGTTCAGCCAGCGATGCAGAGATAATGCGCGTTTCGTATATTAAAATTCAGGGAAATAATGAATTGAATGAAGCAGATTTGCTTAGAGCCGCTAAATCAGGCTACGGCGGTTTTTTTTCAAAAAGGCCAAAGGGAACCCCTGAAATTATAGAGAACAGCCTGGCCCATACTTTAAGTCATTGCCTTTCGTTGGGATACGCAGACGCCACGGTCAGGCATGAATGGATTACAGAAAATAAACAATCGGCATTATTAATTACTGTTGAAGAAGGTGAACGTCAGAAACTTAAAGAAATAACTTTTGATTTTGAGACATCCGCGCAAGCGGACATCGAAAAAATCAGAAATGGCCTGTTTAATTATTTTGAGGCCAGCGCTTCTTATACAGAAGGCGCTGAGCGTATAGATTTTAAGCCACGCCGCAAAGACGGGATTACCAGTAATATGCGTTGGGAATCATACGGCAATAATATTGATAAACTAATAATGCTGGCGCCTACACCATTTATTAAAATTCACATTGCCGCTATTCGTTCTGTAATACAGCAAACCATGGCCTCTAATGGCGTAGGTAACCCCATCGTCAATATAGCTGTGACATCGGATAACAACAACGATATAGTAGTACAGTTTAATGTTCCAGAACAGATTGGTCAACGCTTGAGAAGAATGATTATTCAAGGGGCGGATCGCACAAGAGCGGAATTTATACGCTCTGAAATGCGTCCTACGCCAAATCAGGATGGCATTAGCTTTGGCCAGCCGCTGGTCATGTCTTCCATTACGGGCGCCAGAGCGAGTTTAGGTACACTGGGAATTTTCAGCAGCATAGACGTCAGGTCAATGCAGGAAGTTGCAGTTGGGACTTCTGATGAAAGCCCGAGCGCCTGGATGCCGGGCGACATGCTGTTTCAACTGAAAGAGCGTCCGTTGTGGAATTTCAGCAACTCGTTCAGTTACGACCGAAGTACGGGCTATCAGCTTGGCTTTGGCGCCCAGAGAATAAATATTGCCGGAAAGGCCAAAACCCTGGATTTCAGCGTAAGGGCAGGAGATGGAACTATTAACAACTCCCTTTTGAGAGACTTGTTTCCCACGGGAAACCCGGAGCGATCCTTAGACGTTTACAGCATTGGTTTTTCAGACCCGTGGCTTTCCACCCAGCCGCTTTCAAGGTGGCTCGCCAACAGGGCCTTGTTGCGCAGCGACCTTGCATATATTGAAGAGCGCCAAAACTCGTACTTGATAGTAAGGCACAGATTTGTAACAAGCCTTGAATGGCGTGTAAGAGACCAGAAAAGCGACATTCGGGTCGTGCGCCTCGGTTATCGCTTTGAAAACGTCAGAATAGAAGGGCTGGGCTCTGAGGCTTTGCAAAATGAAATTATGTCGCCAGGCAGCTCGCTGTTGTCTGTTCCGTTTATCCAATTTATAAGAGATACGAGGGATCATCCCTTTGACCCCAAAAGGGGGAGTATATTTTCGCTACAAATAGAAACAGCAGTTCAAACCCTTGGCACAAGCACTAATAGTAGCTTTGTTAAGGTTGATTTTCGTTTTGGGTGGAATTTTCCAATGGGCGAGAACGCCAGGTTCGGCGTCACGAGCCTGGCTCTCAGGCTTGGAGCGGCGCGTCCCACGGCGAGTTCATCTCTTGAATTACCGTTATCAGAGCGTTTTTTAGCGGGCGGTCCAAATACTCACCGAGGCGTCGAGCCGGATCAACTTGGGCCGTTTGGCGTTGTTTATAACCGCAGGGCCGGTTACCTTTTTAAAATAATGCCAAAACACATTTACGATTTGATAAAAAACGATGACCTCAGCTCAAGACAATACATCCCCATAGGGGGTCAAGGCATAGCCCTGGTCAATCTGGATTACAGATTTCCCCTGCCTGTGTGGGGTCAGTGGATTTGGGGCCAGGTATTCCTTGATTCGGGAGAAATATATAGCCGTATAAGGGAGTACACAAGCACAGGCACATCTGAAGAATCACTGCCGCCATTCCCCCGTTGGAGAACTTCCGTTGGCATCGGTCTGGTGCTGAAACTTGGCGGGTTCCCCATAAAAATTGAATACGCCTGGGACGCCAGAAAATTATTGGGCAAACAAGACTATGGAGTTTATGGAGAATATGTTGAAAGAACCAGACTGAAAAACTTACTGGTTTCGGCTGGGGTTCAGTTTTGATTAAAAACGGGGCTTGTTCTGCTTTTTGACTTGGTTGACCATAACAGAGTATGAATAACGAAGAAACTCTTGGAACTTATTGCCAAAATTGTTTGACCTGGAACCCTGGGGATCGCGAGATCTGCCGGAAGTGCGGCACGCGCCTTCTGATTGTTACAGGGGATCACAGTTGGGATGACGATGAAGCGGATGTGGGCCTGGACTCTGAAGAAGACCTGGATGAACACCTGCTGGAGCGGATAACGGGGCTTGAAGAAAACCTGAGGCGAATTGAAACATATCTGGAGACCGTTTCAGAACAATTGGGCAAACTGGAGCGCAGCGAGGTTATGCTCCGCAACGGTTTGATGAGCTTGGTTCAGGAGATGGAGCAAAAGAACAAACTGGACGCCCAGGCTTTCTCACAGCGATGGGAAAACGCCGTGGAAGAAAACCTCCAACTGTTGGGCGCGCGGGAGCTTTTCACAAGGTATAGGGCAAGAATCCTGCCCATCGCCCGAACAAAGAGCGTGTCCCAGTTAAGGCGGGCGCTTCTGGAGACAGCCGCCCTGCTGGACAGCGCCCAACTGGTGGAAGCAGCCCAGAGGCTTGAAGAATCGCTGCCCATCGATCCGAAAAACTACGAACTTATGTTCACCGTAGCGGCCCTGAAAGAAATAATTGGCGATTACGACAGGGCCTTTCGCCTTGTCCGCAAGGTAGTCCAGTTGAGCCAGCGCCATTACGAAGCCTGGATGTTATTCGCCAAAATAGCCCAGGTTCACCTCAATCAGCCTGATAACGCTATTGAGGCGCTCCACACAGCCGCAGGGCTTAGGCCGGAAGAGTTGGAGCCAAAGATGGCTCTGGCGGAGTTACTGTTTTATGAAGACGACCTGCAAGGCGCCTTTGAAGCCTCTGTGAGCGCGCTTGAAACAGAGCGCAACGGCTACACTCTGCGAATGCTGGGCCAAATACTCCTGGAGCGGGGAGAACACGCCAAGGCGATTGCGCTTTTAAAAGAAGCCTCAGGGTATCAGCCGGGTGAAATCGGCGTCAGAGCGTTGTTGGCGGAGGGCTACCTCCAGGCCTCAGAGCATCAAAAGGCCTTTGCCATTCTCCAGGAACTACTAAGGCACAACCCCGGCAACGCCGATTTACTCATACTTCTGGATTCAAGGAGCCGGGAACAACTGCGCAGCGCCAGGGGCGGCTGCAAGCGCGCCCAAATTTGCCTGGATTTCGCCGAAGAGTGGCTTGAGGAAAATCTTGATGAAGCCTATAAATATTTACAAGAGGCCAGAAAAATAACCAACAGCGACCGCGCCGAGTGGATAGGCTTGCAAATCCAAGCGGTAAAGAATTTGCCCAAGGCCGTCCCCAAGCTCCTGAATTTCTCTGCGTCCTCGCGTCACCCCCGCCTTTGCTTTAACGCGCTGCGCCTTGCCGTTGATTATTTAATGGCTGATAGCGATGAATCGGCTGTCATAGAGGCGTTGGACAATTTTTTAAATGCGCATCCCAAGAGCAGCGGCGCATGGGAGTGCGCCGTGATACGTCACGCGTTCCTTTTAATGACGGGGAAAGCCACCGAATATGACCTGCTTGAAGTAAAGCGCCTGCAAGCCAACCCGCTCCCCGGCCAGGAATCCAGGGTGATGACGCTGCTGGGTCAATATCTACTGGATTTCAACCACCCCCAGGAAGTCATAGACCTGATAGCCCCAAAAATAGAATTTGAACCGACGCTGATTAACTATTTCCAACTGGGCAGTGCGCTGGCCGCCACCGGGCGAAAGGCCAAAGCCTTGGAATTACTTCGCATGGGAAGGAACGCCGACGCCAGCGAACTACAGGACGGCCAGGCCGACATGCTGCAGGAACGCCTGAATAACTTAATACTGGAGTTAGAAAATGAGCGTTCATTCCAATTCTAATTACAAATTGCATTAATTATCCAAGGCCAGGATGAAATGGATTTGGTGATTTCGGGATGGTTTTCCAGGTCTCTGAGACCGTGAAACAATTGATCTTCCAAGGCATCCATGTTGGCAAAGACTTCGTTGTTGAAGTGTTTTTCGCGTAGTTCGTCCCATATGTTTTCCGCAGGATTCAATTCTGGTGAATAGGG
>JAISSN010000145.1 GCA_031273105.1 Holophagales bacterium
GCAGCCAGGCAAGGCTGCGTATTATGGCGAAATCACCCAAAAACAACGAAAACTCTATGACGCCCTCGGTATCCAACCCCCTGCATAGATATATTTCTGCGGGATTTTAGGTTGAAAAATGCAGGAGGCAATTTTGAAGTAGAAATGGAATTAGGGAGCGAAGTCACAACAGTTCCCCGTGTCTCAGTATAAAGACATGCTTAAACGCCGTTGCCAGCAGCATATACAACAACACCGTACCCGCCAGCCAGGCAAAATACACCGGCGGTAGCGCCGCAAGCCCAATCTTTGCGCCAAGCTCCGTGAAGGGTATTACCGTCAGAACGGCTATGCCCGTCATCGTCAGCAGCGTGACCGGCGCGGACGCGCGGCTTTGGATAAAGGGTATTTTAGGCGTGCGGATCATGTGGATCACGAGAGTCTGACTCCACATTGATTCTACAAACCATCCGGCATGAAAAACGTCGATGTACTGAGCCATGAGCGTGGGGTCTGTCAGTTGGTGGAACAGCGCGCCGCCCGTGACCATTGGACAAATTATAAAATACATCAGCAGATACGTCGTTATGTCAAACACAGAGCTTGTAGGCCCGATCCATAACATGAAATTACTGATAGAGGACGCGTCCCACTTGCGGGGTTTGAGCAAATATTCCCTGTCAACGTTGTCCCAAGGCACAGCCGTGCATGACAAGTCGTAAATCAGGTTCAGCAAGAGCAGCTGGATGGGCAGCATCGGGATGAATGGCAGGAATGCGCTTGCTACAAGAACCGAAAACATATTTCCAAAGTTGGAGCTGGCCGTCATCTTGATATATTTAATGATGTTAGCGTAGATTTTGCGCCCCTCTATAGCGCCCTGCTCCAGCACCATCAGGTCTTTTTCCAGCAAAATGATGTTCGCGGCCTCCTTGGCTATGTCAACCGCTGTATCCACCGAAATGCCTACGTCAGAGGCTTTCATGGCCGCCGCGTCGTTTATGCCGTCGCCCATGTAGCCGACTGTATGGCCGTTATCGCGCAGCGCGGCTACTATGCGCGCTTTCTGCCGCGGCGAGAGTTTAGCGAACACGGTGTTTTTTTCGGCGGCTTCTTTTAGCTCGCCGTCGTCCATGCCCTCAACGTCCGCGCCAAGCAGGATATTCCCCGCGCTGAGGCCCACCTGCTTGCACACGCTATGCGTCACGGCGTCGTTGTCGCCGGTCAGCACTTTTACGGTCACGCCGTGCTCGTGAAGCGCCGCTATCGCTCTTGCCGCGCTCTCTTTGGGCGGATCAAGAAATGCCAGATAGCCTATCAAAACCATATCGCTCTCGTCCGCTACCGAAAACGCCCCTTGGGGGGATGGGTTTGTTTTCTGAGCCACGCCGAGGACGCGCAGACCATCCGCGTTGTAGTCGTTGCATTTTTCCAAAATTCCACGCCGCAACGCATCCGTCATGGGTTCCACACTGCCGTTATATTCGGCAAACGCCGAAATAGCCAGCATTTCTTCAATCGCGCCTTTGGTGATAAGTTGCGTCTTGCCGTTTTTGTCAGCTACGACGACGCTCATGCGCCGCCGCACAAAGTCAAACGGTATTTCATCCACTTTATGATATGTGTCCTCATATTCGGCGACGCCTTCCTCGCGGGCGCGCTCAATTATGGAAATGTCCATAAGGTTTTTCAAACCAGTTTGGTAGTAGCTGTTCAAAAAGGCGCGGCGCAACACGCGGACGTCCTCGTTGCCGTTTATGTCTAGGTGATATTCGAGGATGATCTTATCCTGCGTCAGCGTACCTGTCTTGTCAGTGCAAAGCACGTCCATCGCGCCGAAATTCTGAATTGAGTTGAGCGCTTTGACTATGACCTTCTTTTTTGACATGGACGCCGCGCCTTTGGCGAGGTTGGCGGAAACTATCATGGGCAGCATTTCCGGCGTTAGTCCGACAGCGATGGACAGCGCGAACAGAAAGGCTTCCAGCCAGTCGCCCTTAGTGAAGCCGTTAACGAACAGCACGACAGGCGCCATGACGAGCATGAAGCGTATCAATACCCATGAAACGGCTGACACGCCTTTTTCAAAACTCGTCGGCGGGGTTTTCTCCCGAAGCTGGCTTGCGATTTTACCCAACTCCGTGTCGTCCCCGACAGAAAGAACAAGGGCAGTGGCGGCGCCCGATATAACCGTGCTTCCCATGAACGCCAGATTATTCAGGTCCAGGGGATTCGTGGGCTTTCCGACGGTTGCGGCGGAGAATTTTTCCACGGGTTCGCTCTCGCCGGTCAACGATGATTGGCGGACGAAAAGGTCTTTAGCCGTCAGGATACGCAGGTCGGCGGGGATTATATCTCCGGCGGCAAGATGCACCACGTCGCCGACGACGATTTCATCTAACGGAATTTCTCTTTTTGTGCCGATTTCCTCGTCTTCTTCGCGGCGTATGACGGCAACTGTTGTTTCAACCATCTCGCTCAGCTTTTCGGCGGCGTTATGGCTTCGCATTTCCTGTATAAAGCGGAGGAATCCGCTTATAAGCACCATCGTCATAACTATCGTCACGGCGGGGATGTCGCGGGAGATAAGCGATATTACAGATAATATGAACAACACTATCGTGAACGGGTTTACGAAAGCATCCCACAACCGTCGCGGCACAGACGTTTTTTTGCTGCGCGTGATAAGGTTTGCGCCATATTGATAGCGCATTGCCTCAACCTTATCCTCGTCGTATCCGCTTGCGTTGTCATATTGGATGAGCAACGTGTCCGCGTCTTTGAGCGCGGCGTTCAACAGTTGGCGCTTCGCGTGCTCGTGCCTTGTCATTGATGGTAAAGTTGCTTTTTTTGGCATTTTCGTGTCTTCCATTGAGACTTAGCGGTCGTAATCAGCGATGATGGCGTCGCAGGCCCTTTTTTTCAGAATAGGCTTTGCCCCGTTTTTTACAGGCGCTGGCGCCATCAGGGTTGAGCCTTAATGCCTCGCTGGAGTCTAAAATGGCTAAGTCCCGGTTCATTTCGTTCTCTCATAAAACAGTTACCTCATTATGTCATCACTGAAGCAAAGCCTGGCGCAGGCTGGGCAGTGCGACGCGGTTTATGACTTCGGCAGAGAATCCGGCCAATAGCAGGTTTCTAGCTGAATTCATGTCCAGGCCCCGGCTTTGCAGATAAAACAATTCGTCTTGGTTCAACTGACCTATAGTAGCGCCGTGACCGCACTTCACATCGTCGGCTAGTATTTCGAGCTGGGGTTTGGCGTCTATTCTGGCTCTTTCAGATAACAGTAAATTGCGGCTGGATTGGTTGGCGTTTGTCTGCTGCGCCCCTTGGCGTACCAATATCTGTCCGTTGAAAATGCCGTGGGCGGAACCTCCTATTATGTATTTTTGCAGTTGCCCGCTAACGCAGTTCGGCGCGGCATGGTCAATCAGGCTGTGCATATCGGCTGTTTGGGCAGCGTTTATAATGGACAAGCCGGTTAATTCTAATTCCGACATTTCTCCTTTAAGCGTAAATTGGGGATTGTGCCTTGATATGGCCGCGCCCAATGATATTAAAGTGGAGCTATATGCAGAGGACTTGGCGACATTGGCCCGCAGGGTACAGAAGTGAAAGGCGTCGCAGCTCTCGCGCTGGATTCTGTCGTGTCGCAGGCTTGCGCCTTCGCCCAGTATTATTTCAACCACGGAACTGGTCAGGTATTTTCCAGAGCCGGAGTATTCTTCCACAAGGTACGCTTTTGCGCCTTGTTCCAGAACCACCAATATGCGGGGGAGCATGATGGGACATTCGCCGCGCTCTGCGCCATCCGAGTGAAATACAACGTGCAAGGGGGTTTCAAGAGAGTGTCCGCTGGAAATATATACTAACGCGCCGTCTGAAAAACGCGCCGTGTTTATGTTGGCAAAAGTATCAATGGAATCCGGCCAGGCCAATTTACCAAGATGCTCAATAATGCCAGGCGCGGCTTGCGCCAGTGACGAAAAATGAATGTTGTTGGGCAGCGCGGTGGTATCAGACAAGCCGGAATTTAAGCGTCCATTCACGAAGTGCAGGCGGCTGCGGGCTGTTTCGGGCGACAGACACTCCGTTGCTGGATAAGATGATGGGCCGCATGAGGCTTGACCATAAGTCTTGGAATAGACATCGCTCAGGTCTAAATACTTCCAGTCTTCTTGATCGCTTGTCGGCAATGGTTTTGTGTGGATTTCTTCTTCGGCGCGTTTTCGCAACGCGCCGCAAAATGCGGGGCAGGGGAGTGATAAGGCTGTTTGATGTAAAGCGGCTCGGGCGATCTCAGCCATCAAGGCCCCCTGGATGAACATCAATATCCCCTGGATTGGCTTTCGCCTGAATCCAGTCGTAGCCCTTTTCTTCAAGTTCAAAAGCCAATTCTCCGCCGCCGCGGGCCACAAATTTGCCGTCAAAGAGAACGTGAATGTAATCAGGCTTAATTGTCTCCAGTATTCGCGGGAAGTGGGTGATTATGAGCAACGCCCTGTCCGGGCGCATTAGGGTCATCACAGCCTCGCCCAATACCTTTAGGGCGTCAATGTCCAGACCAGAATCCAGTTCATCCAGGATTGCCAGCTTTGGCTCAAGGACGCTCATTTGCAGTATTTCATTGCGCTTGCGCTCGCCGCCCGAAAAGCCTTCGTTCAGGCTACGGTCTAAAAAGGCGGGGTCCATTTTTACTAGTTTGAGTTTTTCACGGATAAAATCGTCAAATTCGAGGGGGTCTAGTTCATCCTGCCCAAGGCCCTCGGCTTTTTTGTTGTAGGCAAGGCGCAAAAATTGGCTGTTGGAGACGCCCGGGACTTCTATGGGGTGCTGAAAGCCCATAAAAATACCGGCTCTGGCTCTCTCGTCGGCGGTTAGCTCCAACAGATTTTTGCCGTCAAAGAATATTTCCCCGGCTGTGACTTCAAAGGAGGGATGTCCGGCCAACACCTTTCCGAGAGTAGATTTGCCAGAGCCGTTAGGCCCCATGACGGCGTGAATTTCCCCGGGCGCCACTCCGAGATCAATTCCTTTTAAGACCTGATTATTGCCAATTTGCGCCATTAGGTTTTTAATTTTCAGCATCGTTTTATTCCTCTAATCATCCAACGCTGCCCTCAAGTTTAAGAGAAAGCAGCTTTGTGGCTTCAACGGCAAATTCCATAGGCAACTCCCTGAACACCTCTTTACAAAACCCGTTGATTATCATGGAGATGGCGTCTTCAACCGGTATTCCGCGCTGTTGAAAATAAAACAATTGCTCTTCGCCGATTTTACTCGTCGTTGCCTCATGTTCAACGCGGGCGGTTGGATTTTGGGCTTCTATGTATGGGAACGTATTCGCGCTGCAAGTCTGGCCTATAAGCATAGAATCGCACTGGCTGTAGTTGCGCGCGCCTGTGGCGCCGGGCGTCACCCTAACAAGCCCCCTGTAACTGTTCGAGCTATATCCAGCGCTGATTCCTTTGGAAATGATGGTTGACCTTGTGTTACGCCCCACGTGCACCATCTTTGCGCCTGTGTCGGCCTGCTGTCTGTGGTTGGTGAGGGCGACGCTGTAAAACTCGCCAACGCTGTTTTCGCCTAAGAGTATGCAGCTCGGGTATTTCCAGGTGATGGAGCTGCCAGTTTCAACTTGTGTCCAACTGATTTTGGACCTGACGCCCTTGCACAGGCCGCGCTTGGTGACAAAGTTGAAAATCCCGCCCTTTCCACTACTATCCCCCGCGTACCAGTTTTGAACCGTTGAATATTTAATGCTTGCGTCATCCAGGGCGATTAACTCAACAACAGCCGCGTGGAGCTGGTTTGTGTCAAAACGGGGCGCGGTACAGCCCTCCAGATAGCTCACGCTGGCGCCTTCTTCGGCAACTATGAGGGTTCGCTCAAACTGACCTGACTCTTTGTTATTTATCCTGAAATACGTGGATAAATCCATGGGACACTTGACGCCCTTTGGTATAAAACAAAACGACCCGTCGGTGAATACGGCGGAATTAAGCGCCGCGTAATAATTATCTGTATAGGGAACAACGCTGCCGAGGTATTTTTTTACAAGGTCAGGATGCTCCCTGATCGCTTCTGACAGGGAACAAAAAATGACGCCTATGCCGGCAAGGCGGTCTTTATAAGTAGTAGTAACGCTGACGGAATCAAACACAACGTCAACCGCCACCCCCGCCAGGGCCTTGCGTTCTTCTATAGGCACGCCCAGTTTGTCAAAAGTCCTTAATAATTCAGGGTCAACTTCGTCCAGACTATTATATTTGGATTGCTTTGATTTTGGCGCTGAATAATAGACGATTTTCTGAAAGTCAGGCGCGTTGTATTTTACATGGGGCCATTCCGGGTATTTCATCGTGAGCCAATGCCTGTAGGC
>JAISSN010000116.1 GCA_031273105.1 Holophagales bacterium
GAGCGCCGCTGGAGAGCCGCCAAAAATGCAGGCATTCCAACAGTACCCGTGGTCATAAAGGAAATCCCCGATGACCGCCTGCTGGAATTCGCCCTTGTAGAAAACATCCAGCGGCAGGAGCTAAACCCCATTGAAGAGGCAAAGGCCTATTTCCAACTGGGCGAACACCTGCGCCTGACCCAGGAGCAAGTTGCCGATCGCGTCGGCAAGAGTCGTCCCCAGGTCGCAAACATGCTGCGGTTGCTTCGCCTGCCAATAGACTTGCAGGACATGGTAGCTCTGGAGCAACTTTCCGCAGGACACGCCAAGGTATTGCTTAGTCTGGATGACGCCAGACTTCAGCGTCAACTTGCTCAGGAAGTCATAAAAAAACAACTGAGCGTCCGCGCCCTGGAGAGCAGCATACATCAAATGGTCCGGGAACAAAAGGCCAGGGCCAAAAAAAGACATCCCCAGGCGCTCTTTATCAAGGCGGCTTCCGAGGAACTCACCCAAACCTGGGCGACGAGGGTCGAAATCAAGGCCAGAGGCAAGGGCGGCTCGCTGGTATTTCACTTTGCCGATGAAGCCGAGTTGGACAGATTGTTTGAAAGCCTCAAGCTGGGGCCGCGCAAGAGGTGATTGCGTTAGAAATGAAACAACTCTTGAAGCCAGCGCACTTGAAAAACATTACAAACGACTATAGCCCTCATCCTATTAAAAACCTCGAATCCCGCGGGCATTGGGGCATTAAAAAGGGTCTGGACAATATACGCGAATTGCTGGCAGGGCTGGGAAACCCGGAAAACTCTTACCCTGCTGTTCTCATCGCGGGTACAAACGGTAAAGGCTCCACGGGAGCTTTTTTGGCTCACGCCTTAGTGTCCGCAGGGTTGAAGGTTGGCTGGACTACATCGCCCCACCTGGTAAGCCCGGCAGAGAGAATCTGGATAAACGGGCGGCGTCTGCGCGAGAGCGATTTAGAACAACTGCTGGCGCAGGTATTTATCGTGGAAGCGGCCAGGGGTATTGCAGCGACCTACTTCGAGTTAATCCTCGCGGCTGCCTTACTGGCTTTCAATCGCGCCTCCATTGATCTGGCCCTGGTTGAAGTCGGCATGGGCGGGCGCTGGGACAGCACTAATATTTTAAACCCGATCGTCACGATTTTAACCAATGTCGCCCTGGATCACACAGCCCATCTGGGAAACACGCATGAGGCCATAGCGGCTGAAAAACTATGTACCGCCCGGGACTACCGTCCGCTGGCCCTTGGCCCCACGCTGGACCCGGAGTGGCTGGCGCCTCTTTGTGAATCAAAACCCAAAATGATGCTCTCATACGCCCCGGACGCTGAAATTCACTGGGATCACAGCTATGTCAACGGCCGCCGAGTCAAAATGGCCGGAGCGCACCAAGTACAAAATCTGGCTTTAGCCTTAAAGGCTATAGATGCGCTGCGGGATTTGGGGTGGAATCTGGATGCCGAACTCGTTTATTGCGGCCTGTCAAACGCCGAATGGCCTGGGCGGCTCTGGAGAGCGCCCGGACTATCCAATGTCGTCTTTGACGGCGCGCACAATCCAAACGGCGCTGAGGCGCTGGCAAATCACATAAAAAACTGCGGCGTCCAGCCGCACATATTTTTCAGCGCCATGGGCGATAAAGACTTGCCCGGCATAACCAGCGCGCTATCCGGCGCAAACCCGTTGAGCGTTACCCTTATACCGGGAGAAGACCCCCGCAGCGCTACCCTTGATGCGATGCGGCGCGCCTGGCTTGACGCCGGTTACAATGATACGCCGTCGCTCACGCTAAAAGAACTGACCTCTAAACTTAAACAAAATACTTCCGATACATACCTTGTTACAGGTTCGTTGTATTTTTTGGGACATTTGATGAAAGAACTGAACATTTCTGTGTAATCCGCCGCGTTTGTGTTCAAGCTCGGGATTATGCGCTATTTGGGAAGAAAGCCATGTTACTATCCGCCGCCTTTTTTTTACTGCAAGCCCTCCAACCTCCGCCTCCAGCGCAACAAACGCAGCAAACGCCGCAAGGGGACGAATTGCGGATAGTCGCCGTTGAGCAGCGGGGAAAGCCGCCGTACAAACCCGAAGAGGGCAGAGTGTATCGCCTGGAGGGAAACGCGTTATCAAGAGTTAATCCGGGCGCGCTCCTGGTTGTCAAGCGCCCAGGCTATTACAGAGATTTAGGCTTGCTGCGCGTCATTTCGATTCGTGAGGCCGTTACGGCCCTTGCCACGCTGGAGGTGAAAGGCGAGACGTTTCCTCTGAAAGGAGACATTGTCCTGCCGTTGTCCAGCATGGGGCTTCCCGAAATCCCCGCGGACGGCGCCGCTATAAAAGACAGTCCTCCATTCCCGCTGAACCCTCTGGCGATTCCGGGTATTCCCGTAACAGACATAAACGAGGCAAAGGATGTTCAAACGCCGTTCAGCCCTAGGCCGCTCAGAGAAATAATCGCCGCTCAAAGCGCCGATGGCTATATTCGCCACTTTGTCAATCGTCCGAAATTTTTAGAGCAAAACCCGATCTACTTTTTCAAAGACAGCGCCGAGGTGTCCCAAAAAGGGCTTGAAAACCTGGAGTCTTGGATACAGGCATGGGGCAAAACGGGGCTTAATTACTTTTTGGCCGTGCCGCATAATCAGATGCTTCTCGAAAAAATAACGGTTGAGCGCCTTGCCAGGCTTAAGATGGAGCTTCAACGCTACGGCATCGCGGATGTCGGCTTCAGGACAAACGTTATGAACAACAACACGCCCTACGACGCGATTTACGTAGGCGTGGAAGGCAGCGACTAGTTTAAATGGCTGCCAGTGGAGCTAATTGCAAAACCTCAGACATTGCCAAGAATGTGGGCGACAGACGTAAATTTTTCAGGAGTTGCCACGCTGGCGCACATTCTTCTCAGGAGGTTTTGCAATTATAGTGATTCAACTTGAGAAGCGTCTTGCAGTATTCAAGATACGTCTGCGCTTCCCGTTTCTCTCCCCGCCTGTCGGCGGCTCGCTACACTATCAGCGCAGTCTGCGCGCACCGCGCG
>JAISSN010000129.1 GCA_031273105.1 Holophagales bacterium
GCGTGACTTTTTTCGGAACCTCCGATTTTTACTTCGTAAAAACCACTTCGTTTCGGTCTCCAAAAAAAGCCCCTTGGGGAGTTCGACGCGCCTCACTTTTTTGTGACCAAAGCCCAATGACGGGCGGCCTTTTAAGGAGACTACCATGTATAAAAACACCATCAGCCTGATCGGTTTCGTTGGCAAAGACCCCGTTGTCAGGACAACAGAGGGCGGGAAGAAATACGCCCTGTTCAGCCTGGCTACCAACGAATACATCGGGAAGAACGATGACGGTTCCAGGAAGGAAAGGACAGACTGGCACAGAATAATAGCCTGGGGCAAGCTGGCGGACTACGCAGAGCAGTACATCAGGAAAGGCTCCCATCTGGCAGTTGACGGCCCTGTTCGCTACTCCGCATTTGAGAAGGACGGCCAGAGACACCAGGGCGTTTCCATCAAGGCGGACACCATCCTGAAACTTGACCGCGCCGCCAAAGCCGACCCCCAGGACCAGGGCAATGAGGAAGAACTGCCCTTCTGATACAAGCCAAAGCGGGAGAAGCCTCTCCGGGGGCTTTTCCCGCCTGGATATTCAAGCTCAACTCAATTCTTATCCTATAGGAGATGAACCATGTCCAGCCATCCATCCATCGGAGATTATGTTTGACTTGTGGAGCAAAAAACGCTCCACAAGTCAAATGGGCGGACGCGATTACGCTCTTGTCAGGGCAGCGTCAGCGGCTCTACAAGGTCACTGCCCCGCCAGCCATCTCGCGTATTCCTCTTCCATCTTGGCGTTCAGCTTCGCCAGGAACTCTTCCCTGGCTATTTGCCCCATGATTTCAAACAGATTGACGTCTTTATCGTCAATCTTGTAAGTAAAGATCGCGTTCAAAGTTTTTTGGAAGAATTCATCGGTGTCAAAACTGGTCTGGATATTAGGTGGGTTGTTAAAAATCAGGTAAATCTCGTCCATCCTAGAAATATCATAATATGCAGCAAAGTTATAATGAAAAAAGAAATCGAAATAACTATGCATTAGCATTGCGGCTTCATCTTGCGAAACTCCAGACATTAATTCCGCAAAATTATTATTTGTGTCATACCATATTGCCATTTTCTCGATGATTAAAACATAACCAATTGCTTCACCATATGACACAGCGCTAAATTTAAATTGTTGCGGGTTTCCGCCCGCCACTACAAATTGCTCTAACTGTTTAGCATATTCATCCAGCATGTTTTTGCGAAATAACATCATGCTTGATAAAAATGCAGATGTTTCGTCCAAGAACCCACTTTTCCATTGTGATCTCGGCGTATTTTGCCAACGAATATTTCTAGTGTATTTGGCATTTCGTGCATGTTGATACTCATGTTCCCAAGTATGGGAAACCGCTAAATTCTGTCGTTCCACTTCCTTTTGCAGTTGTTCTTTTAATTGCGGGTCCGTTACTGCCGGGGATACCGCATAATCAAATCCATCCACCCTGTGTAAAGCTGGTACGTACCAAAAACCGAAGCTAGACGGCACATTGTTAAAATCCGCCATTTCCTTAACTTCATGTATATCCCGCTGTACATTCGGCGGCCATACACTGAGCCTTTCAAACTCCGCCTGCCTCTTAGCTTCCTCAACAGGGTCATAGAGCGTCACGCTGACATCGCAGCTTGCCGTTTTGCCGCCGTCCTGGGTGGTGGCTGTGATCCTGGCCTCGCCAACGGCTTTGGCAGTCACCAGCCCGCTGCTTGAGACATCCGCCACGCCCGTGTCGCTGCTTGACCACGCCACGCCCTTGTTTGTGGCGTTGTTTGGCTGCACGGATGCGGATAGCTGGCGGGTCTTGTCAATTTGCAGCACCAGCGTTGAAGGGTTGACAGCAACGCCCGTGGCGGCGACGGCGGATTCTCCCCCGCCGCTGCCGCACCCGATGAAGGGCAGGGCCAGGGCTAGAACGGCCGAGGCAAGTAGGACGGGGAAACGCTTGCTCATAGTTGAGCCTCCATAAAAGTGGGTTGGTTTTTGGCAAAGGCCATGTACAAAAATCCCGCGCCGTCTTCAACTCGTGTAGTGGGCAGCGCGGTAAATGAATTATTTATGCTGCTTGTGTTCCTACTATTTAACTGTAGCGTAAGTGTTGATATTACAACACTTACCCCCCCCCCCCACATTATGTAACCTAGAGCCATTAGGGGCTAATGAAACGCCCTGAATGGGCGCAACATTTTGGGCCGATTCTGTGTTTGGGGCTTGGGAGGGGTTGAACATCTGTATTATCTGGGCGGAAACCGTTTGCTGTGGCCGACCTGCTTGTGAGACGGCCGACCAGAAATTGTAATCAAACACAACCCAAAAGGCAACATCTAAAAGCGGCAAACCAGGCCGCAAGCGGCCCCGATTGCCTAAATGCGCTTTTAGATATTGGATGACGCGCTAAAGCGCGATACCCGCCGCGTTCCCGCGCCCACTGCGGTATAACCAGGCAGCCATCCCCATTCCCTTAGTGTGCGCCAGAACACGGCTCTATTTGCATTGACGCGTTAAAGCGCGACTTGCCCCATCCCAATTCCTTTCCTTAACGGCGGACAGGCCGCCTGGAAAGGAACGGGGATGGGGCCTTTTTTATGTGGGGAGGCGTCCCCACTTCCCCACGGCATCTTTTGAGGCGCAACGGAGCCGAAGCCGCGCCAGGAAAAGCGCCTGTCACGCCTCCGGCTTGTCCTTATACCAAGTTGCAATCAATAGGGTTTACATCCAAGCTCTTTTGGTAAGGCTGGCGATAGTAAGAGGCATGGCTTCCAGGCTACGTAAGCCTTCAACGGCTTTATCTATTACAGCTTTGA
>JAISSN010000161.1 GCA_031273105.1 Holophagales bacterium
CGTAAAAGGCTGGTGGGGGCCTGTGTTTAAGCAGGGAGCGCCCCTTGATGAAACCTCCGCTACGGTTTGGACGCCAAATCTGCTCGGTAGTTGTTACGGAACCACCTGGAACGCTTACGATGCCGTATCCGCAGCCTGGAACGCTTGCGATGCCGTATCCGCAGCATGTCCAGACCAGACTGAGCCGCTTCCTGCAATAAATACCAGGCTGCAAGCCGAGGCGCTGGCGCATTGGATACTGTCGCTGGATTTGCGCTTTGACCTGCTAATCGGCCCATCGCTGGGCGGAATGGTTGGCCTTGAACTAGCCTATCTGTTGCCCGACAGGTTTCGCGCAATCGGCATCATCGGCTGTAGCGCAAGGTCTGACGCGTGGTTGTGGGGAACAAACGAAATACAGCGGGCCATACTGCAGTGTCCTGAATTATCCGACGAAAAAGCCATAGCCTTGGCCCGCAGGGCGGCAATGCTGACATTCCGCACGCCTCTAAGCCTTGGCGAGCGATTTAAGACGCCTGAAAAAATGCGGGGCTGGCTGGCATATCACGGGATGGCCCTGGCGGCTCGCTTTACGCGCAAGAGCTATATTGCCATGCTGGACGCGATGGATTCTCACGACCTTGGGCGGAGCAGGGGCGGCCTGGTTTCCGCCATGTCCGGCATAAAGTGCCCGCTGTTCATGCTCGCCATGCAAGGAGACCGCCTGGTTTCAGATGACTCGTTGTATGAAACGATTGATTCGGCAAAACAAGCCGGCGTGCCGGTTGTCCTGGACTGGATACAGACGACGCACGGACACGATTCCTTTTTGATTGAATGGCCCCAGGTGATGGACTGGCTCAATAAATTGATTTCTGAGATCTCATAACGGCAGGACAATAATTTGCGGATAACAATCAATGACCGGTTATGTAAAACACATGTTATAGCAATTCAACTTTTTGCAGTCTATAGTGTCTAAATGTGATCAAAAGGAAGCTAATTGCAAAACCTCAGGCCCATGCCGGAAACATGGGCGCCAGACACGCATTTTTCAGGAATTGCCACACCGGCGCAATGTTTCCAGGAGGTTTTGCAATTACCTCAAGGAAATACCTGATATGACATTGCTTGCCCTGTTCTTGCGTTGATTGATTATAATGTTCTTCCATGCTTTTGCCTGTTCAAAAGACCCGCCGAAAACCATGGATGCCGATGGTTCGGTTTTGCGCTGTCCTGACTTTCGTTTTATTGGCGGCCTGGGGGGCGCTGGAAGTGGGCCAGCGCTATTTAGGCATCCAAAAACTAGTTATAGAGCAAGTGAACATTTCCGGTTGTCAGTGGGACAGATTGACCGAGGTTCAAAAAATCGCGGATGAGCTGGCAAAAGGGAAACCGCTGTTTTTTTTTGACGCCGACCAGCTTCAGGAAATGATAGAGTCCCTGCGATGGGTAAAGGCCTCGCTAATCAGACGGGAACCGCCGGATCGCTTGAGTATTGTTATAGAAGAACGCCAGCCGTTGTTTATGCTGGTAACGGCAAACGGCGTCTTACTGATGTCCGATGACGGCATTATCATGGATCGCGTAACCCAGGCCAACCTGACGACCATACCGGTCGTAGCCGGTCCTGACAGCCAGGACGAACAGACTCTCATAAAGTTAATACAAGTAGCCAGAGTGCTCAAAGCGAGGCAGCCCGATTTTTACACCAGGCTGACCGAGTTGCGCTGGACAAGCAGGGGGCCGACTGTTTTCATGGAGGGCCTGCAAGCGCCTATTTTCCTGGCAAAGGATGAGCCTACAAAAAACATTCCCAGCTTCCAGGCGCTTTTTCTGCAACTATACGCCAGAAAACCGGATTTAAGCGACGTACGCTACTTCGACCTCCGCTGGGACGATCAGATCCCTGTCGGAGAACTTCCGGAAAACAAGTGAAGAACGGAGAGCGGTAGCACAGCGATGATTTCTCTCAAGCATGTTGTTAAGCGATACGGGCGCATTCAGTATGGGCTGAATGAAGTCTCATTTCAGATTTATCCGGGTGAGTTTGTCTTTTTGACCGGCCCGAGCGGCGCGGGAAAGACTACTCTGTTGCGCCTGCTGTTCAGGGAAGAAATAGCGACTTCAGGCGAAGTAAAAGTAGCCGGTCACAAGCTGAACGAAATGCCCCCTGGGGAAGTGCCGGTGTTGCGTCGTAAACTGGGCGTAGTATTTCAGGATTTCAAACTTATACAAGACTTAACTGTGTTTGAAAACGTCGCCTTCGTCCTCAAAATTCTGGGGATAAGCCACATTGAACAAAGGCAGCGTTCCTGGAGGACGCTGAAAATGGTCGGCCTGCATCACAAACTCAGCAGCTTTCCGCGTCAGCTCTCCGGCGGCGAGCAGCAGCGCGTGGCAATAGCGAGGGCATTGGTAAATGACCCTCTGGTGCTTTTAGCTGATGAGCCTACCGGCAACCTGGACCCTGAACTCTCACAGGAAATAATGTCCTTGTTTGAAAGAATCAACCGCCAGGGCACCACGGTTTTCATCGCCACCCACGACAGAAGCCTGATGGATCAAATGAGGAAGCGCGTCATCGGCCTGGAAAACGGACAACTGGCCTTTGATGAGCCTGCGCCGTCCATCGCTCCGAAAATGGTGTAACATAGTTGTATTGCGTGAACCAGCACGCCAGGGAGTAGTCTATGTCAACAACTTCAAATCTTTCAGCCAGCGGCCGTTTTGAATTACAGCCTGCCCCGCCCGCTTCAGATGAAGTCAGGGCGGCCAGGATGCAAAACCCCGGCTTTGGGCGTTTTTTCACAGATAACATGATCGTAATTCCCTACAAGGAGGGCGAAGGCTGGGGGCGTGGCGCGCTCAAGCCATACGGCTTGATTCCCATCGACCCGGCCGGGTCTGTACTGCACTACGGCCAGGCCATTTTTGAAGGCTTCAAAGCATATCATCAGCCTGACGGCAGCATAAAGACATTCAGGCCCGAGGCCAACGCCCACAGGTTCAACGCCTCCGCAAAGCGTCTGGCGATGCCGGAGTTGCCAGTCGAGTTATTTATTGAGGCGGCCGAATTGCTGATTACACAAGACCGCGTCTGGGTTCCCAAAGCCGTTGGCGAAAGCCTTTACATGCGCCCGTTTATGATAGGCACAGAGGCCGCCCTTGGCGTCAGGCCATCTAAAGAGTATTTGTTTATTCTGATAGCCTCCCCCGCAGGCGCGTACTTTCCCCAGGGCGTTAAGCCGGTCACTGTTTGGATTTCTGAAGACTACGTGCGCGCCGCCCCTGGCGGCACTGGCTCCGCCAAGTGTGCTGGAAACTACGCCGGCAGCCTGGTTGCCCAGCAACAGGCCAAGGACAAGGGCTGCGACCAGGTGGTCTGGATTGACGCCATACACCGCAAATACGTTGAAGAAATGGGGGGGATGAACATCTTTTTTGTCTATGAGGAAAATGGCAAAACCATTGTTGTAACGCCCATCCTGACAGGTACCCTGTTGCCAGGTATAACGCGGTTGAGCCTGCTTGAAATAGCCAAAGAGCTGGGGTTTGGCGCCGAAGAGCGCAAAATTTCCATTGAGGATTGGGAAAAAGACCTGCGTGAAGGCCGCATGACCGAGGCCTTTGCCTGCGGCACGGCGGCTGTTATCACGCCTATTGGGACCGTAAAGTCAGTCCACGGCGCCTGGGTGATCAAGGATGGTCAAACAGGCCCGGTTTCAGCAAAATTGCGCGAGACGCTGCTGAATATCCAGCATGGGCTTGTGCTGGATACGCGTGGATGGCTGCATAAGGTTATCTGATGCATCAACGTACCTGGCTCTCTCTGCTCACGCTTCCCCTGGTTGTCGCGTTCACCGTACCCATGTTTCACAGGCAGGCGCCAAAGCCTGTAACGGCTGACTCCGGCGCTGTTTCCACCAATGACCCGCTGGCCGGGCTGGCCGATATCCAGGATGTACTTGCCCATATAAGAACCAACTACGTGGATGTGCCGGATATGGAAAAGGCGCTGGCCGGCGGTATCCAGGGCGCGCTGGAGCGCGTAAATCTTCTGAATTCTTACCTGACGCCGACAGAAACCCAACAGCCGGCGCCGGATGTTGGCGAAACCGGTCTGACGTTGTTAAAAACTCAGATTTTTGCCATCGTGATAGGGGTTGCGCCAGGCAGTCCGGCAGCCGCAGCCGGTTTCCAGGTGGGCGACAGGGTACGCAAACTAGATGGCGAGTCCCTGGAGTCAATGAGCCATTGGGCTATGGAACGCAAGTTGCGGGGGCCTGTGGGCAGTGAAATTGCGCTTGTACGGATGCCAGCAGGGTCAACAGAACAAAAAAAGGCTGTCTTGAAAAGAGAAAAACCCCAGCGACCAGGGATTGCAAGTCGCGTTGAGCCTGGTAAGGCAATCATGGTGGCGTTGCCCGACCTGACAGAGGGGCGGGCGAAGGAGTTGAGTGACATTTTTAGCAAATTCGGTACAAAACTGCCCCTGATTATTGACCTCAGGACTTGTACAGGAGGCAGTTACGAAGAGGCCGCAGTAGTGGCGTCAATGCTGGGATGCAGCGGCGTATTCGCCACATTGCAGGAAACGGGGCAGCCTGATCGCCCTCTCAATGTCCAGCTGTCAGAATCAGACGCTTTTCCAAAAATAGCAGTTTTACTGGGCGTTGGTACCGTTGGTCCGGCTGAGGCCCTGGCAGTTGCCATAAGGCGTATTGGCGACAGAGCGGATGAAATGCATAGGATGCCCAGAACCGTGATTTCACTGGGGGAGCGTACCATCGGTTTGGCTGTCGAGCGCAGGCGCTTTCCCCTCAAACAGGGCGGGGCCGTCGAACTGGTGACCAGGCGTTGGCTGGGCGCCGATGGAGAGCGTCTGGACAAGACAGGGCCAGCGCCGGATTATTCACTGCGCGGTATTCCCGCAACTGAGGATATTCTGCCAAGGATATTGGAGGCTCTGGAAAGCCGTTCTGTCAAATCTGGTGAAGAAACCCATAAAGTGGCGCGATTAAAGCTAAATCCATCTCTATATCCGGCTTTTATTTAAGGCTGACGTGGCGAGAAGGCGCGGTTCAAAACCATCCACGCCGTGGCTGTTGCTTTGGGGAGTCGGGCTTTTGATCTCAGGCGCGCTTGTCGGCACGGCTATTCAATCTAGCTGTGAAAAAAAGTGGAACGATGCTGCTTCCGTAACTGCGCCGATTCAAAATATCCCGCAAGATACACAGCAGGATGACGTCCGCTCTTCAGGCGTCACGCCGTCCGCCCCTGTTTCGCCCGTCCCTGAAAAAAAACTGCCTGGCGCCGCTCCTTCTGCCGCTCCGGCGCCAAAAAATTCCACCGCGAAACTGACGCCGCAACCATTAAAACCGCGCATTGCGCTTATTATTGACGATTTGGGTCACGTTGATCCGGCGCTTGTAAAACGCTTATGTTCGCTGAATATCCCGCTTACTGTAGCCGTTTTGCCCTTTTTGCCCCATTCCCGGGACAGCGTGCGTATAGCCAGGTCCAGGGGCATGGAGATAATTCTCCACATGCCTATGGAGCCTGTCGGCTATCCGGGGCAGGGCAAAAACCCGGGGCAGGGCGCCGTTCTGTTTGACCAGTCTGAGGCCGAGGTAAAAAAGAGAGTAAAGCAGGCCATGGGGAACATACCCTTTGCCGTCGGCTTAAATAACCACATGGGTAGCCGCATTACGCCGGATCGCACGAGGATGGCCTGGATTTTGGGAGAAGTAAAAAAAGCCGGATGGTATTTTTTGGACAGCCGCACGGAAAAAGACACGGTTGCCATTGAAGTGGCAAGGGAACTGGGCATTCCGGCTCTGGAGAGGAATGTGTTCCTGGACGACAGTCTGGACCCCATTGAGATGGCGCGACAGTGGGGAAGGGCGCTGGCCCTGGCCAGGCAGGAAGGGCAGGTTGCGATAATTGGTCACATACACTCCGAAACCATAGCTTTTCTCGAAAAGGCGGTTCCTGCCGCAATGAACGAAGCAATATTCATAAAGGCTTCGGATTTGGCGCGGTGAATTTATAGCGTTTCCGCTCTTATAGTCGTTCAACTTTGAAAAGTTGAACCGTGCGCACAGACTGCGCTGTTCGTTCTGCGAGCCGCCAAAGGCGGGGAGCGAAATGGGAAGCTAAGGATACGGCATCGCAAGCGTTCCAAGCGCAGACGTAACTTTATTACTACAAGACGCTTCTCAAGTTGAATCATTATCGCATAGAAAATGCCCTAGTCATTAAGTTTCTGGTACACTATTTTCGTATCTTGGGGAGTGTTTATGCCTGATTATTCAACCCAGTCCGCACGGCCCGGCGTAAACCGCGAAGCCCTTGAGTTTGACGTTCTCTTTGTCGGCGCGGGGCCTGCAAATTTGACGGCTCTGTGGCGGCTGTTGGATTTGATTGAGGCCCATAACCGCATGGAAGACGTGAAAAGGCTGGAGGGCCTGACCATAGGCATGATAGAAAAGAGCGATGCTATAGGCGACCACGCCTTTTCCGGCGCTGTCTTAGACCCAAGGGCGCTCGCGGAGCTATGCCCGGACTACATGGACAGGGGGTTCCCTTCCGATGGAGAGGTTAGCAGGGAAGAGTTATGGTATTTCACAAGCGACCGCAGCGGCTTTAAGTTCCCGATACTGCCGCCCTTTTTAAAAAGCCACGGCTGCCATGTCGTGAGCCTTTCGCGCCTGACTCGCTGGATGGCCGAACAAATTGGCGCCAGGGAGATACCGGGTGTGGAAGTCGTGCTATTGCCTGGTTTTACGGGCATGAACGTTATCTGGGATAATAATGGTCGCGTTGCAGGCGTCCAAACCGCCGATAAGGGCGTAAATTCGAATGGCTCTCCAAGAAACAATTTTGAGCCTGGCAACCGCATAATGACAAAGGTCGCCGTTTTTGCCGACGGCCCTATGGGCCACTTGTCCCAGGAAATCATTTCACTACTGGGGCTTCAAAAGGGTTCGGTTAATCCCCAGGTATTTGAAACGGGCGTCAAAGAAATCTGGGAAATCCCAACGGGGCGGCTAAAGCCAGGGTTTGTGTTGCACAGCGCCGGCTGGCCGTCGCCGGGCGGCGAAAACGGCGGTAGCTTTGTTTATGCCATGGGTCAGGATCGCGTCGCTATCGGCTATGTGGCCAGCCTAGATACAGCCGACCCTTTCGTTGACGCCCATTGCCTGTTGCAGAAGTTTAAAACCCACCCCCGCATCGCCGAAATTATTGAGGGCGGAAAACTATTGCAGTACGGCGGAAAGGCGATGGCCATAGGCGGTTGGTACTCCATGCCTCGCCTGGCCTTTGACGGCGGAATATTAGTGGGCGACTGCGCCCAGATGATAAATTCGGCCCGATTGAAGGGCATACACCTGGGCATGAAGGGCGGCATGTGCGCCGCTGAGGCAATCCTGGAGGCTCTGGCAAGAGGCGATTTTTCGCGGACCAGTTTGCAAAAGTACGAACATGAATTTTTATCATCCTGGGCGGCGGATGAAATTAGGCAATACAGGAACTTCCACGCCATAGTCTCTAAAGGACTCACACCCGTTTCAGGGCTGAGGCTGGGCTTTGCCATGCTCAATGACGGCTGGCTGCCCTCTGACCCGATGCGGCGCAATCCAGATTACAAGCGCACAAAAACGGTTGAGCGATTTTATGGCAGAAAGAGCCTTAAGGCCACGGACATTGACAGGGGCTTCAAGTTTGACGGAGAGCGCCTGATTCAAAAGCTGGACGACCTGTACACATCGGGCGTGATACACGATGAACATCAGCCATGCCATTTGAAGATAATTCGAGGGGATGAAGTCTGCGCCGAATGTTGGGAAAAATACGGAAGCCCATGCACCGTGTTTTGCCCCGCTCAGGTCTATGAAATGCGTGTTGATTCCAGCCAGGAATCAAGGAGCGCTGCGGGTGAAGCTGGCGACGCAGCGTCGGCGGAGCAGTCGAGTTCCAGAACGCCGAGACTTGAAATTGCCTATTCAAACTGCCTGCACTGCAAAACCTGCACGATAAAGTGTCCCGAACAAAACGTAATATGGACGCCGCCGGAGGGCGGCGGCGGACCGAAATTCACTATTCAGTGATACCGCCTTGGCTATTAATCCGTCATTACTGAACATCCTGTGCTGCCCGGCGGACTATAATGGCGCGGCCTGTCACGGTCATCTGATTGACCTGGGGCATGGCTTGCGTTGCAAGACCTGCGGTCTTGTTTACCCAATAGAGGACGGCATTCCGGTACTTTTAACAGACCATGCCGTGAGAGAAAATGACGCGGTAGCAGGGCATCAAACCAATGGCGGCAAAAAATGACGCAGCTTGATAAAAAAACGGCGGAAGCGGCGCTGGCCGCCATTCAGGGTCAAAAGTTACTGGTGCTTGGCGATCTGATGCTGGACGAATACCTGTTTGGCGAAGTGAACCGCATATCACCGGAAGCTCCCGTCCCAATCGTGCGAGTCGCCTGGGAGAGGTGGGTTTTGGGTGGCGCCGCCAACGTGGCCTCGAACCTCAGCGCCCTGGGCGCCGTACCGTTGTTGGTGGGGACTATCGGCAGCGATGAAGCCGGAGCGCGCGTCAGCTGCTTGCTGTCAAACATAGGCGTTGGCGATGAGGGCCTGGTTAAGGTCTCAAGCCGCCCCACAATCATAAAGACGCGCGTGATAGGTCAGCATCAGCAGATGCTGAGGATTGACCGCGAGGAAACGGGATTGGTTTGCCATGAAGCTACAGAAAAACTTCAGTCCCGCATCCATAAAATGATTCAAGGCGTCTCAGCCGTTATCGTTTCCGACTACGCCAAGGGTACTGTGGGGCAGCAGGTGATTGATACCGTTCGGGAACGGGCTAACTCAAAGGGGGTACCGTGGGTTGTTGACCCCAAACCGGCCAACAAGAATTTGTATATAGGCGCGTCAGCCATCACGCCAAATACAAAGGAACTGTCTAAATTAGCCGCCAGGCCCGCTAAGAGCGACGACGAAATGATAGAAGCGTCTAACGCCCTTGTGGCTGAGCTTGGCTTGGCAGGCCTGCTGGTGACGCGCAGTGAAAAGGGCGTGGCGCTCATCATGCCGGATGGCGACAGGCAATCAACGTGGATTATCCCCACGCAAGCTAGGGAAGTATTTGACGTATCAGGCGCGGGCGATACCATAATAGCCGCATTTACAGCCGCCCTGGCCGCCGGAACGAGCTGGCTGGACGCAGCCATGCTGGCAAATTCCGCCGCCGGGGTGGTGGTGGCCAAGATGGGGACGGCCACGACAAGCCCGCAGGAAATACTGGAGAGGTTATAGCCCATGAAAAACATCTGCCTTGCCCTACTTATCATTAGCCTTTTTGCAGCAAAGCCCGTTTTAGGACAGTCACAAGTGCTTGCCTTTGATCAATCATCTACGGCGGAATTTATTTATTTTGGAAAAGACATAAAGGACATTCCAGACAAACTGCAAGCCCTGGCGCGCAACGATGAATTGATGGAAATGGGTCTGCGTTTTAATTTATTGGAAGCCGCGTCTCAATACGCCGCAACAGCTAGGAGGGAACTAAAAATAAGCCAAAGCGTCATGTGGGCTTTAGCGGATTCAAAAGGAGTTTGTTTGGTTCATGGCGATGATTTGCCAAGCGCGGAAGCCATAAGCCAGGAGTTGCAAAAGCATGGTATTCGCAGCCCTATAAAAACACTGAGGGAGTTTCTCAAAAAAAATCCAGACCATTTAGACGCCAGGGTTTATTTATTATCCCGATTTCGTCAACTAGCGGAAACCCGAACCATCAAGGCTCTCCAAATTTTAATAAAGACGGCCTCAGAGCTTGCTCAACAAGCTGACCCTGAGCTTATGTATAGAAGTTTAGATAATGCAATGGGAGGCTTTACAGGCAATATTGATGTTTCAGGTTTCAAGGATAAAAAATTGCGTGATAAAGAGGATATTGAGATATGGGGCGCGTATGCCCAGGAGTTAGACAACCTGTTTAAGACCGGCGACTGGCGGCTCTTTGTTGTATTTGATACAATAAGCCTGACTCCCCTGGAAGCGTGCAGCCCGTTGATGCAAACGCTATACAGGCGTTTGATTTCGCAAGTGCTATTGGCGCTACGGGAAAGACCCGACGCCGCGTGGCTCTGGCAAACCTATTTATGGATGCGCGACACTGCTGGAGACAAGGAGTCTATCAGGCGCGTAGTTGACACTCTGCCGCCATCTTCTCGTGGAGAAACCTATTACAATGATAGACTACTCTCTGTATTGATAAAAGAAGCCCGTGAACAAAATGACTGGAAATATTTAGCAGATTATTTATGGAAAGGCCGCTATGTTTACATAATTAATCAAAACAGAACTCAAAATCAACTGCAAGCAATAGAAACGAAAGAATTTGAAGGCGAGATGGAAAAAGAGATGACAAAGCGTATGATTACAGGATTTTCTGATGTCAATATCAAAAATTACATTGAGCCGTTATTGGAGTCGTTATTAAGAACTTCCCGTGTTGCCGATGCTGAATATATAGTTACCAACCTGGCAAGATTACCTGGCTTTGCTGATTTTACCAAACGGGCCGCAGCCCTGGCAAATACATGCGACAGACCAGATTTAGCAAATAAATGGCTGCGATTAAAAATTCAAACATTTCAGTCAAAAGCCGAAATGTTCGATGGTGAATATTTAGAAGCGTTGTTTAGTAGTTTTAGTGCAGACAGGCCTCTCCTTGTATCAATAAATGATGACAGCGCCAAAGTAGAAGGAATTAGCGCCAAATTAACAGAACTACTGCGACTCGTTGAATCGGGCGTATTAGGAATGGATTGGAATGTAATTGCCCATGATTTGGATAGTGAAGAGTCAGAATTAATGCTGAAGAGAGAAAACTGGCCTGGAGACGAACCACCAGGATGGGCGCTGATCGTTAATAAAAAAGTGATTTTGCATGGCGTGGGCGTACCTTCTGAAAATGATATAATTACCACGCTGGAGCTTGAAAATGTTGAAAAGCAAACAGACAAACTGCGAAAGTTAATAAAAGAATATCCAAACCACGTTAGCGCCAAAGAAAAATTATTAGAGATATTGGCAAAAATCGTCTCTGATAAAACTAAAACTGTAATCAATAAGGCACAAGGCAACGATGCCAATACAGAGCTTTCGTCTGATGATGATTTGGAAATATGGGGTGAGTATGCCCTGTTGTTTCGTGAATTGATACATTTTTATTCAAGTAACTGCCAAGCGAATTTCCACTTTTGGTCGCCTATGCATGACCTCAAAATGTCCCGATACAGCCCAATTATGAATATGTTTGCCAAGGATTTGCTTCCAATCATTTCTTCAGCTATAATAAAACAACCAACAGATTCAGCGGTTTGGTTTCTATGGGTATTGCTATCCGACCCAACTTCAGTCACCCAGTTTAATGACATGGTTGAAAGAATAATCCCATCGCCATTTGATAATCCCCGTGATATTCCAGATATTATCGTCAGGGGCCATTTGACAGAAAACTACAAATTACGTGAGAACTGGCGGGGTATATTAAACGTGCTGGAGCCATTTTGGGAAAGCTATATGACAGGCGGCGAAATAGATTTTGATAGCGCCGAATTAGAATTAAACCGATGGCGATGGAGCGCAAGCACACTGCCTATGATAGAGGCGTATTTGAATTTAAAAAAAGAAGCAAAACTTAAAGAATGGCTTGATTTATTTAAACAGTCGCCAAGATGGAAAGATGTGGAGCCCGAAGTGGTGAAACTTTTTGAAAAATATGGAAAAGATTACAGTTAAACAACCAATGGATTGAAGTAGTTGACGTTTTTCTAAACTTTGACTTAATCCAGGCCCAGTTTTTTTCAATCAGCCTTAAAACAGGGCTTGTCCTGTTTTAAGGCTGATTGAAAAAAAAAACACTAATCGCTGAACACAGGCTCCCCCGCCCATTCTGTAGCGAAGGCATTTCTGATTGCCGATAAATCGAAGGACGCGCCCAGACAGAGTCCCAGTTTTGCGAGGGCAGCCCATCTGGTGTGCAGGCCGCCTGGAATCGCCCCCAGGTCAGCGGCCTTTTTGCCCAATTCGTACGCCGAAAGATCTGTACCTCCCGATGCGCACTGGCTTGTGATTATTATGGGAAGTCCCCTTTTGTCCGCGTCTTTGAACAGGCGTATTAAGTCCGGTCTGTCCATTGGCAGGTTTCCCGCGCCGTAAGCCTGAATCAGTACGGCTTTAGCCCATGGCGGCGCTATCTCCCAGGGCATTCCGGGGTGTGGGGTCAGCACGGCTATGTTGCAGTCCAAACGACCGCTAACGCCGGCTGGAACATTGCGCTTAAATTTACCCGCGTGGGGGTAAATCTGTATCGTCAAACCCAATTCGGCTAAATAAGGCAGATTGGGCGAATCAAAGGCGCCGTATCTGTGAACGCTGTTTTTATTGGCGGCGACGCCGCGAATCCAGTGGTCGCCAAAGCATATGCCTATTTCGGGTATTTCTTTCGCGGCCAGAGTAACGGCGTCTATCAGATTGCTTCTGGCGTCGCTCCTGATATAGGCCAGTGGGCGCTGGGAACCTGTCAGCACGATTGGGATATTTGCGTCGGCCAGGGTAAAACCAAGCACGGAAGCGGTAAAGGCCATGGTGTCAGTGCCGTGTATGACGACAACCCCCTGATATTCGGAAGCGCGTTCGCGGATATGGTTTGATATTTGCAAGATGGCCGCCGGTTCCAACGCGGCGCTGTCGCAGTTGAAGGGCGCCTCCAGGCTGAGTTCCGCTATTTCTTGCAATTCAGGCAACTGAGTCAGAAGCCTGTCCAGATACGGCCCAGGCGACAGATGGGCTGAATCAGCGGAAGGCGTCATGCCAAAGGTTCCGCCGGTGTGGATTAACAGTATGCGGGGCCGCGAGGTTTTAAGTTCGCGTTTAAAGGATTCAGTGGTTTTGGTTTTTCGCATTTAGTTGCTCGAAGAGAGAGGCCGCGCCGTTTTTTACATTCCCCTTATTGCCATTATTATACCGCGCTCATGACGCCAATACCAAGCCGCGCTCAACCTGGATCAGACGTATGGCAGTAATTGCCGCGCTACGCTGCGGCGCGCCAATCGTCTTGCCGTTTGTAACGATTCGCTTGCAATAAACCAATTTACGCTTCAAAGAAGATTGAATGCAGACTGCGCGAAATCGCCCCTTGTTTATGGACTACAGCCAAGCTATAATTGAGTACGTGCAGCGGGCGTAGTTCAGTGGTAGAACGCAAGCTTCCCAAGCTTGATGTCGAGGGTTCAATCCCCTTCGCCCGCTCCAGCATGACGCAATTTTTGCGGCGAATCAAGACGGCGGGGGACAAATGTCGTTCAAAGGAGATTTTAAAGCCTTCATATCAAGGGGCAATGTCGTTGATATGGCAATAGCCGTGGTTGTCGGCGGGGCTTTTGGCAAAATAGTCACGGCTTTCGTTCAGGGGATTATCATGCCCGCCGTTAATCTTATGCTGCCCCATAGCGAGTGGCAGGAGTGGACGCTAGGGCCTCTGCAAGTTGGCGCGCTGTTAGGCGCCATTGTTGACTTTTTGCTGATATCGCTGGCGATTTTTATTGTGCTGGTTAAGGGACTTGGCTCAATAAACAAGCTAAGAAGCAATCCTGAAGCCGCCCCAAGCGCCAAAACCTGCCCCTACTGCCTGGAAACAGTCCCCTTTGGCGCTAAAAAGTGTAAATTCTGCGCCAGTAGCCTGGTATCAACAGAGAATTGATTTAGCGCGGAGGAGAAAATTCAGCCGAACTCTACAGCGCAACTTTTTTGAATTGAAATCATTTCAGCTTCTTCATTACCCTTTCTATGCGCGATGCCCCGCGTCCTTTGGTTTCAATAAAAACGCCATGAAGTTGTAAGTCGTTTTCAGCGACTTTCCACTTATCGCCCTTGACCTTCAGGAAGCGGCTGAGACTGGAATGCCTGTCCATACCTATCACGCCTTCGTGCGCCCCGACCATTCCCACGTCTGTCACAAAAGCGGTTCCATTCGACAGAATTTTGCAATCCAGCGTGGGAACGTGCGTGTGCGTCCCTATTACGGCAGAAACCCTGCCGTCCAGGTACCATCCCATAGCCTGTTTTTCGCTGCTGGCCTCGGCGTGCATGTCAACCAATGCGACGTCAGCCCTCTCCCTGGCCAGGATCGCGTCAGCCGCTCGGAATGGGCAGTCCGCCAGCGTAGTTATGCCAATCCGCCCAAGCAGATTGATTATTAGTATTTCTTCATTGGTCTTTGTGTGGACTTTTATATATCCATTGCCTGGAGTACCAGGCGACCAGTTAGCGGGCCTGAGTATGCGAGGCTCCTGCTGAAAGTACGTTGAAACGCCCTTGACGTCAAGGGCGTGATTGCCTGTCGTTATCACGTCAACGCCCAGTACTTCCAGCCAATGTCTGGCAATTTTTTCTGTTATCCCGTAGCCGTGGGCAGCGTTCTCGCCATTAACCACAACAAAATCAACGCTCAATTCGCGTCTCAGATTGGGCAGAAAGGCTTCCAGGAGTCTCCGCCCCGGCTCTCCGACCACGTCGCCCAACATCAAAATTCGCATTGTCTTATGCTAGAGCATTTTTTTACCCTTTGTACAGGGGCTATGAGATGCGCCGTTATAATCGGGAACTCAGCGCCCTTCGTCGGCATAATGGAATATGAAATACGATGCGGCATTGGACGCCTGTACCCTGATAGCCTTTAATTATGGATGCAGGAATGAATGGATGGTAAGCAAATGATTATTTTCACACCCGCCGTTTTGGCGTTGCTCCTGGCACTTCCGCAGTACAGCCAATTGTACAGCCAATCGCCGCCTGTGATAATGCCCGTTTCAGAAATACGGATTGGCATGAAGGGGCATGGCCGCACTGTGTTCAAGGGCGGCAGGATTGAACGCTTTGACTTTGAAATACTGGGCGTCCAAAAAAATCACCTGCCTGGGCGCGACTTAATACTCATAAAAGCAAGCGGCGGCCCCCTTGCCGACACGGGGATTATGGCTGGAATGAGCGGCTCTCCCTGCTATGTAGACGGAAAACTCATTGGGGCGCTATCCGTTGGGTTCCAATGGGAGAAAGAGCCGGTCGGGGGGATTACGCCCATTCAGGAGATGCTTGACCAGTTGCAGGATGTGCCTGACGCCGCTTCTGCCCGCACGCCTCTGATACCCCCCAGGCTCAGTCCCACGAGGGTCATCAGGTCAGCCCAATCAGGGGAAATGATTCCTTTATCAGAAGTAATGCAGATGCCAGAACAATCTATGGCTGTTCAGACACTACCGCTATTGCTGCATGGGACGCAACTGAGCCAGGAAGCGATGGCCTGCTGGGATGGCCTGTCCGTGCGCTTTGCCGGGGCGATCGCCGCAAACGCGGAGAATGGCGGCGCTGGGGAGCCTAGCCCCATAGAGCCAGGAGGCATGGCGGCCATTACGCTTATACAGGGGGACGTGAATCTGGTTGCTACGGGTACCATCACCCACGTATCTGGCAACAGAGTGATGTTATTCGGGCATCAGCTTCTCAATTTAGGGGCCGTTGACCTTCCCCTCTGGTCTGCTTCTGTTTCCACTCACCTTGCCAGTTACATGAATAGTCAAAAACTGGCCCAAATGGTTGCCCCAATAGGGGCCTTGCGTCTTGACCGCCCTTCGGGCGTTGTCGGGATTATTGGCGCGGTGCCAAAGCTCATACCTTTTCGGGTGGGTATAAACCTTGGGGGCAAGAGAAACCTGAACTTCAGCTTTGACGTCATTGACCATCCAGTGTTTACGCCGCTATTAGTTAGTGCCGCATTGACGCAGACAATCATTTCGCACGTGCGCGAAACTGGCATACAGAGCCTTAGTCTTCAGGGCAACATAAAAATTGCCAGCCAACAGCCCCTCATCATAGAAAATATGTCGGCTGACCTGAGTTCACGCCGCCTGCCCATGTACTTGGGGGGCATGCTCCAGGCTATTTATCTGAACCCCTTTGAGCGCCCTGTCATTGAAGGTATTTCCATAAACATAAAGGGCGAGGAGAGGCTTGACCTGACGGCAATTGCCGGCGTGAGACCGCTAAATGCAAGGATTAAGCGGGGCCAGACGCTGCCCGTGCTGGTCACGCTACAGAATATACAGGGCGTCAGGGAAACAGCCACCTTAAACGTGCCAGTTCCACTTTCGGCAAAGCAGGGCAAGGCAATTCTGCAAGTAGGCGATGGCCTTTCTTTATTGAGGAGCGACGCTGACTGGGAGAGAATACGCTATACATCTCTGGCGGAGATGGTCTTGCTTCTAAATGGAACGCTGAAAAACAACTACGCATACGCCTTTTTGACGCAGGCCCAGGACGGGGCCGGTCTAAGGGGCAACAGGATTGAAGGCGTCCCGCCTTCAATTGGCAGTCTTTTGCTCTCGGACGGGGATACCTCCGCCAACAGGTTGCAGCGCAGAGTGCTTGGTCGCGCCGCTATGCCACTGGAGCGCGAGGTTCAGGGGCTTTTAACGCTTGAAATCGAAATTGAGTAGCCCGCATTGGACTTTTAATCTGTTACATCAACCGTGTTTCTTTGTAAATAGGCCTGCACAAATGACAATCAACCGTTTAATAATCACCGCCGCCATGGCCCTTTGCGCCTGCGCCAATGTGGCCGCCCAGCAAGCCACGGCAGCTTTTTCAACCTTTAATGACTGGCTTGGGGCTGACGTAAAAGGCGTGCGCATCAGCGCGGATGGA
>JAISSN010000147.1 GCA_031273105.1 Holophagales bacterium
CTCGCTGTTGACGGCGCCACCGTAACGCTTTGCGCGCTGACCGTACCAGCGCCTTTGCTGTTGCCGCCGCATGCTGTTGTGGTTAATATCAACGCCGTTATGGCTGACATCAGGTAGAATAGGTGTTTCCTCATAGGCCATTCCTCATTTTATGCAACTAGATACTAGCATAACTACGAGTCCAGCTTTGGCCAGGAATTGTATATCGCACACTTATTTATCACAATAGAAACAGGAAACGAAATAACATCTGCAATTTGCTTTTCAAAGTTGAATTGCCTTGGCTTTAACAGGCCTATATGTCACGCGGTGTATGGGGCAGGGGCCGCGCCTGGCCAGGGCTGCCTGATGCTCTTTTGTTCCGTAACCTTTGTGATGGGCAAATCCGTATTCGGGGTACTGGGCGTCAATGGCAATCATCATGGCGTCGCGGTGGGTTTTTGCCAGTATCGAGGCGCAGGCTATGGCGCAGGAGTAGGCATCGCCGTCTATCATGGCGCGTTCTTTCAAGCCGGAACCAGGCGTGTGGTCGCCGTCTATCAATACTACGTCTGGTTGTATTTTTAATTCACAAATCGCCTGGCGCATGGCGGCCCTGGCGGCCTCCAGAATGTTAATCCTGTCTATAACCTGATTGTCAATCGCTGAAACAGACCAGGACGGCAGGATTACTTTCAATTCCATGGCGAGAGCGGAACGCTTTTCTGGCTTGAGTGTTTTGGAATCCCTGGCTTGACGGAGTACGTTCTCCCATTTTTTGGCTATTTCTACGGTCAGCACAGCGGCTGCGGCGACCACAGGCCCGGCCCAGGCGCCGCGCCCCGCTTCATCCACTCCTCCCCAGCTGGCCCATTGGGAGAGGTTTGCCAAATCCCAGTCCAGCGGGTTTGTTTTTTGGGGAGCATTCAAAGGCGGACCTGCTAGAGCCATGGCATAAAATTTCATTTTGCTTTGAGGGCGGCGATTCTGTCTTTTATGTTCTGTTTTATGGATTCGTGAAAAAAAGCAATGTTTTGCTTATGGTAGCGGCTGACTTTTTCGGCAACCGGATGGTGGCGCGATTCATCAACCGTTGTTACAAGAATCACGCTGTGTTCTTTGTCAACTATAGCGTTGGCGTATTCTTCGAGCGTCTCAGATGAAACGTCATCGTGAGCGATGACCTTTGAGGCCGGATTATCCCCCGCGTGGGCCAGGGTTTCGTCTGTCCGCCACGTAATCGGGTTGGTGTTTAACGCCCCTTGTTTCCATGTGATGAAATTCTTGTACGCGCCAGTGGCTATTTCGCTTGGCGCTGTTGTGTTCCAGGAAACCAACGCGCATGTTTCAGATTTGCCTTCCGCAAATTTCAAATTAGGATTTTTGGCAATTTGACTTTCAAGTACGGAAAAACCGATGGCGTAGGCAGTGATAAATTTTTTATTGTGCCGATGATATTTTTGGTTTCCCAAAAATGTCGTGGCAAGTTCTATAACAAGCTGGGCGCCCTGCGCATACCCAAACAGGATAAATGGGCGCTTGTTTATCTTTGTCAGGTAATGGTCAAAGGCAGCAAAAACATCATCCCTGGGGGCTTCGGCGACAAAAGCAGTTAGTGCTTCGGCGTCCATGTCTTCAAATTCAACGCCGTTTAGCTGGCGATAAAAGGGGGCGTAAACATTGGCGGAATCCGTAAAAATGTCTTCGACTTCCAGAAGCCAGTTTGCGGCAGCGGAGCGCATCGCTTCGTTTTCAAGGCTGATATACGGCTGATCGGCGACGTCTGTACTCCAGGTAATGGTGGGATAGACGATGAAAACATCGGTGTTTTTCGTTCCCTCCCCTCCGAAACTGAGCCAATTGTTTCCGTTGGAATAATCTGTGTCGCTCAGCGTCAATTTCACGCTTCCGCCGTGCTTGAGTTCCGGCGTTTTTTTCTTTTGGTCGCCCCTGTCGCAGGCGGCCAGGGCGAAAATGAGTAGCAGCGCTAACGCACAGTTCAGGAATTTTGAGGTTCCATAATTTTTCATCGCGGTCTCCTGCTATCACTATGAATTATTCCAGAATCATGGGAACAATAATCGGCCTTGTTTGGGTTGTCTTTCTTATTATTCGCTTTAATGACTGGCGCAATAGCTCTGACAATAGTTCCCTGTCCATTTGGACTTCCGGCGGGGCGTCGTTGTACGCCTGCCTCACGGTTTCTTTTAACAGGGAGTTATAAGCTTCGTCATCGTTGAGTATCACGAAGCCCCGGCTGAGTATGGTCGGCTCGCCTGCCATGCGGCCCTTTTTATCCAGTCGAATGGTGGCGACTATTATTCCGTCTTCTTGCAGTATCAGCCTATCGCGGACAACCCTGGCGTCAACCCTGCTCTCTACGCCCTGGGCTACAAAGCACTTGCCGACAGGTACGGCGCCCGCCAGCCTGGAAGCGCCGTCGCTGAACAGTTGAAGGCATCGCCCGCCTTCCAGCAATGGAGTTTTGTCCGGCGCCCAGCCTTTTTGCCGGGCTAATTTGGCGTGTCTCTGCAATAGACGATAGTTCCCGTGTACAGGTATGACATATTCCGGCTTCAGCATATCTATTAGTTGGGCGGCGTCGTCCTGGTGGGCATGGCCCGTTACGTGCAGGGGTTCAAAGCGTTCGGTGGAAATCTCCATGCCCAGGCGGGCAGCCGCGTCGAGCATTCTGGAAATGGGGATTTCGTTACCTGGAATCGGCCTGGCGCTGAGTATTAAAATATCTCCGCGCGTCGGCGCGACGCCTTTGACCTCCCCTTTCAGAATACGCGCCAGACCGCTGAGTGGCTCGGCCTGGGAACCGGTGCAAAGCACGAGTGTTTCGCCAGGCGGGTATGAGCGCAAGTCTTTGGCGTCAAAAAAAAGATTATCCGGTAAGCCGTTGGGCAACCTTAACAACCCCAGGCTGCGAGCCGCGGCAATGTTACGCTCCAGAGAACGCCCCACGACGCAAACCCTTCGCCTGGTTTTGATGGCCAACTCCAGAGCGGTCTGAACGCGATGGATGTGGCTGCTGAAGGTTGCAAAAAAGACCCTGCCCTCTGTGGCTCTGAATGCGGCCGCCAGGCCGTCTTTACACATAGACTCGCCGGGGGCGCGCCCCGAGAGTTGTATGTTGGTTGAATCTGACAGCAGTACCCGAACGCCTTTTGCGCCGATCTCTTTGATGCGGGCCTCGCCCGTTTTTCTACCATCTACCGGGTCATCGTCAAATTTGAAATCTCCCGAATGAAAAATGATCCCCTGCTTTGTATGCAAGGCTATGGCGCAGGAATCGGGGATGCTGTGGGTGACTGGAATCCATTCGGCCTCAATCTCTCCACAGCCAATTGAGAGCCTTGCATAATCTGAAACTTCCACCAGGCGGATGTTCAGATCGTGTTCCTTTAACTTGCTCGCCAGGAGCGTCAGTGTAAAAGGCGTACCATAGACAGGCGCGGGCCAGCGTTCCAAAAAATAGGGCAGCGCGCCGATATGATCTTCGTGTCCATGCGTGAGCAGGATTGCGTCTATGTCTTTTGCAAAAGGCTCAAAGTACGCAAAGTCGGGCACGATGCTGTCAATGCCAGGCTGCTCTTCCGTCGGAAACAACTGACCGCAGTCCACGAGCAGCAGCGTGTGAGCCGTGTGGACAACCAGCGCGTTCATGCCAAATTCACCAAGGCCCCCGATGGGGATCAGGCGCAATTCTCCGTCCCCTGGCGGCGTCTGCCATTGCTCGAAATTTTCAGGTTGAAACAAGCTCGCTCCTTTTTTGTAAAACGAAATCGCCTACAAGCATTTGACCGCGCCGCCCAGGTCAGGGCTACGCCCTGCGGCCTGGCGCCAGGCTTCCCAGAAGCCGGGGAAAGACTTGGACACGCAGCCTGGATTTAACACTTTTCCCCCGCCGCGTAATCCGCCGAGGGCCGCGGCAAAGGCCATTCGGTGATCTCCTTTTGTGTCGAATGGTTCGTCTGGATGGCATGGCGATGAACCCGGATGAATCTTCATGTCGAAATCTGTTTTTTCCACTCTGCCTCCAAGCCAATTTACAAGCCTGACGATGCCCTGCAAGCGGTCGGATTCTTTGTGTGGAAGCGTGTTCAGCCCTTTCAGTTCAGAAACGCCAGGCGCAAAAGCCGCTGTGGCGGCTAGTACAGGGGCCAAATCAGGGCAGCCAATTAAATCCGCCTGGATGCTTGTATTCAGACAACCGCGAAAATGACATGTGTCGCCTTCAAAGCCCCATCTGGCGCCTGCTTTGGCGAGAATTGGCAATATTGCCGCGTCGGGTTGCCTGTCGTCTGGGTCTAACGGAAAAATATCTATGCTCCGTCCCATTACTGCGCTGGCGCAAAAAAAGACAGCCGCCGCGCTCCAGTCGCCCGGGATGCTGACCGCTATAGGCTTTAGGGAGCCGCCAGGGACTTCAAAGCAACTTTCACTGTGCCTGGCCTGGCAATGAAAACGCTTCAGCCATGTTTCGGTAAGGGATACGTAACCAAGGGATACAGGAGGTTTTGTCCATTTCAGTATTCCGCCATTTGGCAGGGCCGCCATCGCCAGGGCCATGCCGGATATGAACTGGCTGCTCAAAGTTCCGTCTATTTCCAGGTCTATGGCGTCTGGCTTCACTTTTGGCGGAATCAGCAAGCCTCCGTTTTCACCCTGCCGCCAAACCGCGCCTATAGCGTTCAGTGCATCTAGCAGGGGCTTTAATGGCCGCTCAAACAATCTCTTTGCGCCGTTAAATCTCACTTGCCCCTGACAGCGCAAAGTTGCCAGGGGTAAGAGGAAGCGCAATACCGTACCCGCCTCGCCAACTGAAATCGGGCCTGATGGACTATGTAAATCTCCCCCCTGAATACGCAAATCGCCGTTTTGCATCGAATTACCGACGTTTAAGGCGCGCAGCGCCTCAAACATCAGGCGGACGTCATCCGGCTGCGGCTGCGAGTGAAAGCCGCGAAACACGCTTTCGCCCTCAGCTAACGAGGCCAAGAGTAAGGCGCGGTTCCCGATAGATTTTGACGGCGGTAATTTGACCTGCCCCAGGGGTTGCAAATCGCCAGTGTCGCTATCCGGGTCAGGCATTTCATTCGCCGACGCTAAATTAAGCTGGTCATAAAGGGTTTGGCTATTTCTTTGTTTGTTGATAGTTTGATGGCCGCGAATCCATAGATGTTTATTTCTCTTTCATAGCTAATCCTGACGGTACACATGCCGCCGTCTTTAGAACTGACGCGGGACACGGTTACAGCGCCCGGCGCAAGGGCCTGGGTAATATTGAATTCTCTGGCTTTTTCCATTATCTGCGCCTTGATTGAATCCTGGTTTAAATTCGCGGCGCGGCTTGCGATTTCCTCAGCGGCTTCCGCGAGCTGGTTGTTTGAATAATAAACAGGAAAGACTTTTACGCCGATAGCGGCTATTACTCCTATAAGTAAAAAATTCAACATGCAGCCAAGTTTGCTGCCGCCCTGTTTAGCGCGATTTTGCGCATTAACCGCTACGCCCTTTGTCAATGACTTGTCACTCACCATAAGTCACTCACCATTAATTTTTAAGGTCTTCAACTAATTTTTCCATGGGAAAAGGTTTGTTTAATATGCCAATCAACCACGGCGGCTCGCCAAGCTGGGACAAATCGCGGCTGGAGGTGCAGAGATACACGTAATGAAACTTGTTCTCTTCCCACATGGATTGAAACCATTTCAACATTCCGCCTTCGGCGCTCATGTATTCGGAGATCAAAAGATCCGCCGCCGTTACTCCGAGCAGTTTTTCGGCTTCTTCAATGCTGCCCGCTTCGCGCACGACCCATGTGTCTTTTAATGCTTCGACCAGCCGTTTTCTGAAAAACGCGCTTGGTTCAAGAACCAAAATACTTGATATTTCGCCCCGGCGGTTTATTTCGGCTTCCGTCAACCCCAATTTTAGCAGGGCGTTTTTAGCGGCGCTCTTTAAACCCAGCCCCGTTGCGCGGCTGTAAATAACCCTGATTGGCTCAATAAGCTCTTTTTTGCGACAAATTCCGGCGATTTCGCAGAGATGGGCTATGTCCCTCCACTCCTGACCAGCGGCTTTTAATTGGGTCTGTACATAAGCGGCGACTGTCTTTGCCATCTCGGCCTTGATGATCAGGTTGGGGTCTTCCAGCTTTGTTCGCAGCGTGAGCAGGGTTTCTGTTCTGACGGGGCCTTTTGGCGCTGTTCTCTCCATCAGAGTTGTGAGCTCGGACTCTTTTTGATTGAGTTGTCTGAGGCTTTCGCATCGCTTGGCTATTTCTTTAACTATCGCTGAAAGGCGGTCGTTTGCGTCTTTGTCCCAGTTTTCTTTTGCGCGCAGGTGCGATAGGTAATCGGACAGCCGCTCTCCAAGCTTTTCATATACCGTGAGGTCCAGAACGTAGAGGTGCTCCATGGCGCACAGGGCGCGAAAACTCTGGCCTTCGCCCTCTCTTTCGTCGCAACACCTGTCCAGGAGGCTCTGGAGATCTTCAAAGTTTTCCATCGGAAATGGATGCTCAAAACTATCGAAGGGAAGCAGGGCGCCTTCAAGGGCTATGAACAGCACTTCCGCGTGCCTAAGGTTTTTGGCTTTGGTTAAAAGACCTAATGAAGCTTCCTCAAGCTCCAGGGATGCCAGGGCTTCTGCCAGGGCTGTCTGCATACTCAATGGCTGACCGTCATGCAGAAGCTTAAGGAAAATCGGCGTGGCTTTAGCTATGCGCAGATTGGCAAGGGCTTTCACTACCTCAATCAATATGTCGTTTCTGACGCTGGCTGAATCGTCGTCAGCCTTGATTATGTATTCAAGGAGAAGATCCGCCGCTTCGTGGAGCCTGATTTCCTTAAAGCCCCATACGGCAAGGCGCATTTTTTCGCGCTCGCCGGACTTAAAATAATCAAGAAAAATCTCTTGGCCCTTGCGCAGCTTGCCTAAGTGCTGAACCGCAACCTGCCCTACGTCAACGATGGAATCATTAACCGCCTTTAGTAAAAAGTCAACAAAGCGTTCGTCTTCTTTGGCGCCTATGGCGTCGAGAATCACAAAACGGCGATTGAAATCCGGGTCGGCAAGAAACTCGTCAAGGATTTCAGTGTCCTGGTACGTGACTAATTCAACATATGAGTCCAAAAAAATGTTGCCGCCCAGGTGCATGTTGAATACGTCCCTGAAAAAGGGAAGCGCGTCTTCTGTTTTAGCTCCGCCTTCTTTAATCAGACGCGCTAAAGCGGCTGCGGCCTGATCCAGGACAAACTCTGTATCCTCAAGTATTTTTTCGTTTTCTTCCGCTCTCTCTGAAAGAAAGACCGAAAACATGGCCAATTTGCCTTCAACCAATAAACGTAAGGCTTGAAGCGCGAAAGTGCCTATATGGGTACCGGTCTCCTCTTCAAGAGCATCAAAAAGACTGGTAGTATCCGCGTCCTGCTGGCCCAGAGCGGCGTTCAATTCACCGACTACCTCCCCTGATTGATTCCGATAGTGTTCTATAACCAGATTTTGACACTCCTGGCGCGCCGTTGGCCTGGGCATGGTATTTATGCGCCTTATTATTTCTCCCAGGGAATGGCAGTCCGCGATGTCCAGCGCAGCTTTTCTGAGGGTATAGACAAGAAAATTTTCGGTTTCAGGACACGCGATACATGGAAATATTCGCAACAACAGGCGCTTTGCGTAATTGTCGCCGTTCTGAAACGCCTCGGTCATGGCGGGTATATCCTGCGGGCCGGCCAGAATGGCGACCATTTGCGCCCCAACGACCGCCAGGCGGGAATTGTCTTCTCCTTCCAGCAACCTGCCCATGTAATAGGAAAGGGGCTGCTGGGTCTCCAGCTCTCTCAGCTCACGGTCCAGAATTATCTGGCGGTCTCTGTCTGTTCGAACAGTTTTCAGCCTTTGCAATGTTTTCCATGAGGACTTAGTGCCCAGCGCCCCCAGAGCTGCACAGCCTTCATCAAAAACGTTCAATTCAGGCTCTTTGGAAAGTACTTCGTAAAGCAGCCCCGACCACTCCGGCCAATCGTGTTTTGGAATTACGGGCAAAACGGCTTTCCGCAAGGCCGAAGCCCCTGGCTTTTTTAAATAATCCGCTATCACAGGCAAGCCGTTTTTCCTTACCTCACCCAACTTATGAGACAGGCGACGGACGAAATCTTCATCGTTAGGCGCAAAGTCGGACAGTATGCGCCTTAATGAATCCAGCGGGGTAAAGGTATCTTGAGTGTTCTTGTTGCTCATAAGCGTCTTACTTTGTCTCGTTTGGCCTGTAGAACATAAATGCTCCACGGGTCAAAATGCGCGAATGCGCCAGACTGCGCTCTCATTCCTGACGCCGACTTTAGTCGGCGAGGGTAGCGGGCGGCGCAGGCGTAAACGTGCATTTTTGTTCTGCTTTCCAAGTGCATTGACTGTGCCCTAGTATTTTATACTAAATTTGATCTCAATCAGGATTGAACGCAAATTGATTAAGTGTGGAGTGTGAAGCGTGGGGCGCCTTATCCCATTGATTACAGCATAGTATAAAGAAAACAGCGTCAAAAACACAAGGCGCAAGTTTAGTTTCATATTGGCATTTAATCCAGTTGCTTGTAAGATTTCATTTGATTTTGGCACTTGAGTTTTTTGGGAGAACGCCATGTCGTTAGGAAAAAAGCTGAAAATGTACTTCAGGATGACGTTCTTGCCGCTGAGGACTTTTGCCGAATTGGCCGAACAGCCCCAGACGCTTTGGAATCCCTTTGGTTGGATGCTGCTGTTTCGCGTCCCTCTGGCCTGGATTTTTGGCGTGATAAATTATACATGGCTTTTGCTGTTGCAACAAGCCATCAATGATCCCCCCCAATCGGCGATTCGCTTACTTGAAAAACTAAAACTTCAGCCAGGCGACGTTCTGTCGGAATTGCAGACCTTGCCACCTTTGCCTCCATTGAGCGCCGCATGGCCATGGATTGGGCTGTTGGCGCTCCTGGGCATTATCGGCCTCTGGATGCACAACGTGGCATGGGATCACCTCTCGCTCTGGATGCTGCGGGGTACAAGACAAAAACCGTCTGTCCGCGCATCAGGCGCGGCAATCGCCGAAGCCATGGGCGCGGCCTTCCTTGGGTCTTTCTTTGGACTCTTTTTGACGGTTCCGATCCTCGGGCTGTTCGTCGCCCCCATACTTGTGATTGTCAATGTTTATTACTGGGCGCTCAGAGGCATAAGTCTGGCCAAATACCACGGCTGCCGCGTCTGGAAAGGCATTGCCGCCACGTTGCTGCATGTATTCCTTGCGATACTTGTCTATGGAATACTGTTCTATCTTTTTGGATTGATTGCGATGGACGCCGCACTTCGCGCTGTATCCTAAATTCGGCTGGGACTGTTTCCACGTTTTGCGGAACAGCCGAGACCATGGAGTTGAAATGTTCAGACAATTCATGTTGGGAAAGATTCACCGCTGTACAGTCACAAGGTCAAACCTGGACTACGCAGGCTCAATAACGGTTGACCCGGTTTTAATGGAGGCCGCCGGTTTTTCAGAAAACGAAAAAGTAGAAATTTACAACATCACGAACGGCTCGCGTTTGGCGACGTACGTCATACCAGGCGTTTCGGGCGATGGAGAAATCGGCATAAACGGAGCGGCGGCGCATCTAGTTAATGTGGGCGACTTGGTGATCATCGCCTCATACGGATGGCTGTCGCCCGATGAAATACGCGGCCATATTCCAAAAGTAGTACTGGTGGATTCAAAAAATCGGATTTGCTCTGAATACTAAATGTTACGTAAAATATAATTGCTGACTTCTTGGTACAGCGGTCGGCGTTTGGGAGTGGTCTGCGCGCGGCCGCTAGCCGGGTTCTGAGAAAGGTTGTTAAATGGAAATCCGCAGATCCCTGGTGGTCAACACGACCCCTTTAGAGACGCGCATAGCTTTACTGGAGAATGGTCAGGTCTGTGAGATATTTGTGGAGCGCACTTCTTCGGTCAGCCAGGTTGGCGATGTTTACAAAGGGCGGGTTGCAAAGCTGCTGCCCGGAATGCAGAGCGCTTTTATCGCCATGGGCGACTCCAAGGACGGGTTCCTGTACCTTGATGAGCCTGAAGCTCACCGCTTGACGGCGGAAGAACTGGACCATGAAGATTACGTGGATACTGCCGTATTTGAGCTTGCCTCGCTGACGGTGACGCTCCCTCCGGTAAATGAGGGGGAAGTTATCCTGGTTCAAGTGGTAAAAGACCCCATAGCGTCAAAAGGGCCCCGCCTCAGCCGCCATATTAGTTTTCCAGGGCGATTTCTGGTGTTTATGCCCGGTATTGACCATGTGGGTATATCCAGAAAGATCACAGACCATGTTGAGCGCGAGCGCCTGAAGGAACTCATCAGGGCAAACTCCGAACCCGGCGAGGGCTTTATTGTGCGAACCGCTGCCATTGGCGAGAGAGACGATGACCTGATTTCAGACATCACTTTTTTGCGCGAAATATGGAAAGAAGTCAGGGCGCGTTCCGAACGGCGACCCGTCCCAAGCATTATCTGGCAGGATTTTCGCTTGCTTCAAAAAGTGCTGCGCGATCTTTTCAGGGAAGAAGTTTCTTCTTTCTGGGTTGATACGGAGGAATCCTACCAGCAAGTCATCGCTTTTGTGCAGGCTCTTCACCCTGAATGGCTGGAGAGAGTGAAACGATTTACGTCGGACATCCCAATATTTGAGGCGTTCGGAATTGAAAGAGAACTTGAGTTAGCCTGCCATCCCAAATACTTTTTGCGCAACGGCGGCTCAATAGTCATTAACCAGACCGAAGCTCTGGTGAGCGTTGATGTCAACACAGGCAAATTTGTCGGCAACAAAGATCTTGAAGAAACCGTGTTCAAAACCAACATGGAGGCCATTCCCGAAATTGTCCGCCAGCTTCGCTTGAGAAACCTGGGGGGCATCATAGTAATAGATTTCATTGACATGACCGTAGCGGAACATCGCGTTAATGTGATGGAAAGACTGCATGAAGAACTGACGCGCGACAGAAACCACGCCAGAGCCTCGGCTATAAGCGATTTTGGCCTTGTGGAAATGACCCGCAAGCGTACGGGTCCCAGCCTGGAATCTCAATTCACCGTTCCGTGTCCGCATTGCGAGGGCTGTGGACACAGACTCAGTCCGGAAACTATTGTTCTCAAAGTCTATAGAGAAATAGCCCGTCTGGGCGAAAATTTGCGCGGCGCGTCAATCCGCATTACTCTCCATCCAAATCTGAGGGCAGCCATAGGAAACGACGCCAGAGACGGCCTGATGCAGTTGGCGAAATTTTTAGGCGCCCACGTCCTGTGGGTGGAGCGGACCGACTACAGGGAAGAGAGTATTGGCTTTGAAGTGACGCATCCAAAGAAAGCGGCGGCGGCCAATGAGTGAGTCTGCCGCCGCAAGGCGAGAATTAAAGGACGAAGTCTTTTTGCGAATGGCCCTTGAGTTGAGCCGCCTGGGAACTTGTTGCAGGCTGCAAGTGGGCTGCGTCCTGCTACGCCCCGATGGCGGCATAGCCTCCGGCGGATATAACGGGGCGCTTCCAGGCATGCCCCACTGCACGCCTGACACATGTAACCCTGACCGTCGCTGCCTCCACACAAGCCACGCAGAGGAAAACGCCCTGGGCTTTTGCTACGGCCTCATTGACACAGCTTACATTACTGATGAACCGTGTCTCACCTGCACACGCGCGCTGATACGACGCGGCGCGCGCAGGATAGTTTTTCTCCGCCCCTACAAAAGCATTGGCGATCAGGAAAAGAATGAGCGTCAGGCCATTCTGGATCATTTCCGTGTGCAGTGGGAGCATTTCAGAGTGGGGAGTGGAGACTGATTGAACATCCAGGGCGGCAAGTGGGTTCCATGGTGGTGGGAACTTATTTCACCATACAAAAGGATGCTCGCTTTGGGGCTATTTGCGACGGTTGTCTGCGGTATAGCCGCGTCCTGGGTACCCTATTGGTCAGGCGAAGCTGTAAGAGCCATTGAGGATGGCGCGTATCCGCTCTCACGCCAAAACTTGTTATGGATGCTGCTTGTTACATTGATAGCCGGCGTCGGACGCTATTTCATGCGTAATATCCTGATTGGCCTGAGTCGCCAAATTGAACGGGCGCAGCGAGAAAAGATATTTGAATTCTTGCTGAGACGACCTTTTTCTTTTTATGAACGGCAAACCACCGGCGATTTAATGAGCCGCATCGGCGATGACGTTTCTACGGTACGCATGGCCACAGGACCTGGGCTGATGAGTCTGTTGCAGACGGCCAGTATTTTACCAATGACGCTGATACTCATGATACATACGGACTTGCGGGTGACGTTGGCGGTACTGATACCCTTTGCGTTGCTGCCATGCTGTTATTATTTTTTGGGGCGCTGGAGTCATACTAATCAACAGAAGCTGCAATTATCCAGCTCTGCCTTGACCACCTTCAGTCACGAAACAATATCAGGCGAAAAAGTGGTGCAGGCTTTCGGCCTGGAAAATATTCGCGTTGAATCATTTACGGCTCTGAGCCGCGAACAGGCCAGGCTGAACGTATTGCAAACGGCGCTGTTTTCGTCATATGGCCCGATAGCAGCTATCATGGGCGGCCTGAGCGTCATCGTACTCATATGGTACGGCGGCGCGATTGTCTTGAACGGGAGGCTTGGAATTGGCGATTTGACTGCGTTTACGGGGTACTTAGCCGCTCTTGGTTGGCCCGTAATGTCCGTGGGCTGGGCCGCAAACTTGTTTCAGCGCGGCAAGGCAGGACAACTGCGGATACGCCACTTGCTTGCCGCTCTGGAGACAGCCGTGCCTCCATTGGAGCTTGGCGAGGAGCAAGCGGGAAGCGGCGAGCAAGGCGCTGATTCCCCCGCTGAAATTCAAACAACCAATCTTGGAATCCGCTTTGAGTCGGGACGGGGCTTAGGCCCTATATCCATTTCTATCCCCTCTGGAGGACGCCTGGCCGTCGTTGGCGGCGTCGGCTCAGGCAAGACACTGTTGCTTCAAGTGTTAGCGGGCTTGAGGCAGCCCAAGAGCGGCGTCTTAAATGTCAATAAGCTCCCCATGAACAATGAGCGCCTGCGTTCTCATTGGGCGTCCCTTGGCTGGGCGCCGCAGGAGGCCGTACTTTTTTCGGGCAGCCTGCGTGAAAACCTGACTCTGGGTCGTCCCGACGCCCTTGACGATGACTTGTGGGAAGCGGCGCGGACAGTGTGCCTGGATGAATTGATCAAGCGCTTGCCCGATGGTTTAGACACCGTTGTCGGAGAACGGGGAGTTATCCTCTCAGGCGGCGAGCGCCAGCGAACCGCGCTGGCAAGGGCGCTGTTGCGAAAGCCGGGGCTTTTGCTGATGGATGACAGCCTCTCAGCAGTGGACGCCGAAACCGAAAGCCGCATTTTGTCAAATCTGAGAACATACTTAGGCAAGACTACCCTCATTTTAGCCACGCACAGAGTCTTTGTAGCCGAGTTGTGCGAGCAAGTGATAGTTTTAGACAACGGTAAACTGATACAATCCGGTTCTCCAGGCGAACTGAGTAATGCCAGCGGCCCTTACGCCAGAATACGGGCGCTGCAAGAGCTGGCCAGGCCAATTCATATTTGAAAAAGTTGAATTGGTCTAAAACGTAATAACCAGACTGGTAGTAGTTACCGTATCAAGCTTTTTTGCCCTTATCGTTATGTCTCCCAGCGCCACCGGGGGATTGTCTGTAGTGTGAGCTTTTACGGAAAGCAGGCTGGGCTTATTTCTGTAATGTATGTCAAAGCCGATTTTAAGGGCGGTACCTCTGGTCATGGTCACGGTCAGGCCCTGCTTGAAAACAAGCATCCATTCATCTGATTCTTTCAGGTTGTCGGTAAACGCCAGGTCGGCGCTGTAATTGACGTTGTCGTTGAATTTATGTCTTAACTCGCTGGTCAGGTTCAACGTGCCGAAGTCTCTTTGAAACCCGTGAGACACAACGACCGGCTCTTCCCTTGTGGCGCCAATACCGGCGTCCACGCGCCATTTTGTTTTTTCCGCGTTAGCAAAAATGCGGCCCAGGCCAATCGTAACAGCCAGACGGCTGCTTAAACCAATTGGCAGGTTTCGCTCCCAAGACGCCCCACTGTACCAATACCATCTGTCTTTGTCTTTCAGACGATAATCTAAGCGTCCATTCAGAAAATAATTTTCAGCCGTAACAGAAGATGAACTGCTTTTGCTAACAATCACGTCGTCCAAAGAACTGCCAACGGCGATTATGCTCGTAAGCACGGTCTGTGAGCGGATCATTCCGCCTTTGATTGTCAGGGCGGTCAGGTTCCATTTCTTTATAAAGTCATTGGAAAAACCTACGGTATTTACAGAACTATTGCCAGAGGCGGCAACGAATGACAGCGTTGTAACATTTGACCAGGCGCGCGCCCTGGCGTCCGCCTGCGCCTGGGGCGTCTGAGCAATGACGATGCAGGGAAACGTGATGACTGCTATTGATTTCAAACTCACTGCCCTAGCAGGCTTTTGTAAAGTTTCGCGTATTGCTTTGCGCTACGGGTCCATGTGAAGTGTTGGGCCATGGCGTTAGTCTGAATTTTTTCCCAAATTTCAGGTTCGTTTTTATACAGCGAGACGGCGCGGGTGATGGCTTCACCGAGTCGCCAGGATTCGGGGTCGAAAAACAAAAACCCAGTGGCCGTGCCATCCTTCAATGTTTCAGAGGTCACATCTACTATGGTGTCGGCTAACCCGCCTGTTTTACGGGCAACAGGCAACGCGCCATAGCGCATCGCGTACAACTGGGTGAGTCCGCATGGCTCAGACCTGCTTGGAACCAGCAAGACGTCTGAAGCAGCCATGAGCCTATGGGCTTTGCCTTCGTCATACCCTGTAAATGTTGCGACAGAGCCTGGGTGGCGTCCCGCCGCCCAACTAAACGCCGATTCCATGTCGTAATTTCCCCTGCCGAGTACCGCAAGCTGGGCGCCCAGAGAAACCATGTAATCAATATTGGGTATAACCAGATCTAGGCCCTTAATGGCGTCAAATCTGCTGACTATGCCAAATAGCTGAGCGTTTTCGTCTTCATTCAGCCCCATCTCGCGCTGAAAGGCCTTTTTGTTATAGCCCTTGTTGAGCTTTAAGTTTTTTATGTTAAACGGCGTCTGCAGATGAGGATCCTTGGACGGATTCCATACCAATTCATCCACGCCGTTGAGTATTCCGACCAAATCTTTGGATCTGCGCTGCAAGATGCCTTCCAGCGTGTATCCGCCTTCCTTGCCCTGAATCTCCCTGGCGTATGTGGGGCTGACGGTAGTGATTTTATCAGTGTAAGCCAGGCCCGCCTTGAGATAGTTGATTTTCCCAAAGTATTCCGCGCCATTTAAATGGAAAGCCTCGTGCGGCAGCCAAATTTCATCCAGGATATACTGCGGGAAAACTCCCTGATAAGCCAGATTGTGGATAGTCAAAACGGTTTTGGGCCGATGCGCGCTCCCCGACAAACTCATAAATACGGGCGTGAGCGCGGTCTGCCAATCATGGAGATGAACCACGTCAGGCCGCATCCCTTCCGCGTCCCCATTGAGGGCTAATTGGGCCGTCACCCAGGATAGGGCTGAAAAACGCCTGTGGTTATCCCCCCACTCATCATACGGACCGCAGTCCCTGTTAAAATAGCCTGGCGCGTCTAACAGGTAAATCGGTACGCTCCCTGGCACATCCGCCAACAAGAGCCTAGCGGAACCGCCTCCCATGAGATCTGGATAACTTGCATGGGTACCGTAAATGCGAGCAACCTTCATCAAAGCCGGATATGCGGGAAGCAACAGACGGACATAAACGCCTTCATTGGATAAAGCCTGCGGCAGCGCGCCCATGACATCTGCGAGTCCGCCCACCTTTACGTAGGGAAACAGCTCCGCTGCGGCATGAAGTACTTTCATCAAAACCCCGACAACTGGTTTAACATTCGCTGCGAAATCAAGGTCACTCCATTAGCTGTCCTGTAAAAGCGCCTGGCGTCATCTACCGGATCCCGTCCTGCTACAAACCCCTCAGGTATGCGACATCCGCGGGCAACGACGCATTTTCTGAGAAAAGCCTTTCTCCCTATATCGGCTTGCGGCAACACAACGCTCTCTTCCAAAAAGGCGTGGCTGTGAATCCTGACATTGTTAGATATTAAGCTTTGAAGGATATGGGCGCCGGATATGATGCACCCTGCTGAAATAAGGCTGGCGATAGCCATGCCCTGCCGCCCCGGCTCGCTATGCACCAGTTTTGCGGGCGGCAGTTGTTCTTGATGCGTAAAAATAGGCCATTCTATATCGTAAAGGTTGAGTGCAGGTTCAACGTAAGTTAAATCCAGATTGGTTTCCCAGTACGAATCAAGCGTACCTACGTCTCGCCAATAAGGCTCCGGTCTGGAAGGAGTCTGTATGGTACTCTTTTCAAATCTGTGGGCAAATACGCGGTAATTCGTTATTGCTTTAGGGATAATGTCTTTGCCGAAATCATGGGTTGAATCAGGGTCACCGGCGTCTATGGCCAACTGGTTGTATAAAAAATCGGAATTAAAAATATAAATGCCCATGCTAACCAGACAAGTATCTGGTCTTCCAGGAATTGTTGGCGGATTGGACGGTTTTTCCACAAAGGCGATGATTCGATCATTGTCGTCAACCCGGGCAACGCCAAACTGGTTAGCCAAATTCTTGTGTACCTGCAAACAAGCAATGGTCAAATCCGCCTCGGTTTCCAGGTGATCTTGCAGAAACAGGCGATAGTCCATCCGGTAAATATGATCTCCGGCCAGAACCAACACTATTTCAGGCTGCATCGCCTGAATGTTTTCCAGGTTTTGATAGACGGCGTCTGCGGTACCCATGTACCAAGAGTCGCGTATCTCGTTTTGTTGAGCCGGATAAACATGTACGAATTCGTCCATTTTTCCCGGCAAAAAAGTCCAGCCTGACTGCAGGTGCTGAAGCAGACGATGACTGTTGTACTGTGTAAGTACGGCAATACGGCGAAAGCCTGAGTTCACGCAGTTGGAAAGCGTAAAATCAATCACTTTGTATTTCCCGCCAAAGTCCAGGCCGGGTTTAGCCAGGTCAGAAGTCAGATCCATCAGCCTGGTTCCCCGCCCGCCGGCGAGGATTACGGCCATCGTACTCATGTAATTTAATGCAGGACGACCTTCGGTTAGTAACATACACACCCTCGCTGTAATTAGTTTACCTGTATTATTTTCTAATAACACAATGTTTTTTTTTATCCGCCGCAGCAAAGCCGGCTATAGCGTCTTGATAACCATCAAAGCGGCCATTAGCAGCAGCGTCAGCGAATAAAAACGCTTCAATCTGGCGCCGGACATCCTTACGGCTATTTTTGCCCCAAAATATGAACCCAGGTCAAAGCCAGCCACCGCGCCCAGAATGATAAACCAAGGCAAGCCGCCCTGGGCCTTTGCGTAAATAATTACGCCTGGCAGTCCTATGGGGGGCAAAAGCACCAGTAAGCTGGTCATTTGGGCCTGATGCTGAGCCATGCGAAACCAGCAGATCAATAGCGGAATGATCACCACTGCCCCGCCCAGCCCCGTCAGTCCCGAAGTAATGCCCCCAATCGCGCCAATGATAAGCCCGGGTAAAATTATTGGGCCTGACTCAGGGGAGTCCTCTTCAATGCCTGAGTGTTCACGTCTGAACCAGGCGTAAATGGCTACAATTACCAAAAACATCGTGAAGCCGACGCGTAGCGGCAATTGGGGAATTTCATTAGCTATCAGCGACCCGACTGATACGCCGCACAAAAAACCGGTTACCACCAAGCCAACAATCTTGATGTTCCACTCGTGTCCTTGTTTTCTGTATTGCAATAGTCCCGGCAGACCTACCGGCATCATCATGATGGCCAGCGTAGTCCCCTGGGCGCGATGCTGATCCAGGCCCAGCAGCAGCGACAGCACAGGAATCATCACGAACCCGCCGCCGATGCCAAAAAGTCCCGATAAAACCCCTCCGGACGCCCCGGCCAGCATCCCGCCAAAAATATCCGGCAACATGATTAATTGTTCTGAATCAAAATCGCGTTCCGCGATTTTGATTCAGAAAGTTGTCTTGAAGGCGCGGCAATGCTTTCTTCCTCCCCTCGTAGAGTCAGGCGCAGAACTTTTCAATAACCTGAAAACAAGACAAGTCCTGGTTTCAGGTTGATTGATTATAATAACCTACATGCAGGTACGTTTTATTGACCTAATCCTGGATTCACGACGGGCGGTTTTCATCGCCGAACAGCAATCCCTTGTCATTTCCGACCTCTTTTTGGGCCTTGGCGCCGCGCGCCGGAAAAAAGAAATACTGCCAAACAGCCAGCACCATGACCTCTGGGAGCGTCTGCTCGGACTTTTACAGGATTATAAACCCGAAATCGTGGCGCTCCTGGGAGACATCAAGCCCGGCCAGGGCGATTTGGAATACGATGAGGCGGAAGAACTTCAGGCGCTCTTTCGTAAACTGCAAGCCAACGAGCGCACGGTGGTTCAGGTTGTAAGTCACCCCGAGCGCATAGTGGGGCCTGTGGTTGACGCAACCGGAATCACGCCTGTTGAAAATTATAGAATTGCCCCATATACGCTAATGCATCGCCGCAGGACATTTGTTTATCCCAGATATAACGACCACATCGGCTTTTGGATCAATGGCGGCGTACATCCCCTGTTTGCCGTGCCTACACCCGACCCCCGGAACAACGAGGCCTGGTTGCGCTACCCTGCCTTTCTCTACACGGGCTTTGCCTTAGTGATGCCTCCTTTCGTTTCTTACGCTCAGGGGTGGGAAGTCATCCAGGTTGAGCGTCTGCCAAAACAGGCAAAGGCATGGAGCGTGCTGGGCGGCCAGCTAAAAGAAATTAACCTGTCAACCCTGCCGTCGCCCCCCGAAACCCTGCGCCAAATAATTCGCCCCCCAGGCAAGAATAAGGGGAAAGACGCCAATGCCAACACACACGCCCAAGGCTAAAGCATCGCGCTATTTCAGCCTTTCCACCATTTCGCATCCATCCGACAGTGTTGGATTGTGCGTTACAAGCAGCGTGGTGGGACACAGTTCTTTGTGAAGCGTCAGGAGTAATTGAAATACCTCGCCTGCGGTTTCGGGGTCCAGATTTCCCGTGGGTTCGTCCAGGAGCCACACGGCTGGTCGCCGCACCAGGGCGCGGGCCAGGCCAACCCTGGCGGCCTGGCCGCCGCTGATCTGGGACGGCAGTCTGTTCATCAAGTCCCCTATGCCGACAAGCTCGAGCAATTGCTTGCACCAGTTGGATTCCGCTTCTCCCAGTGCGTCGTCTATCCTCAGCGGCATTTCCATGTTTTCCAGCACCGTGAACTCCGGCAGGAGATGGGGCGACTGAAAGGCCATGCCAACCTTGCGCCTGCGATATAACGCGCCTTGCAGCGGATTATCTTTGGGCGTCTGCTCGCCACCCACGGTTATAGCGCCCGAATCCCATGTGTCCAGCGCGGCTATGCAGTTTAGCAAGGTGGTCTTGCCTATGCCGCTCACACCAACAACCGCGCAAAGGACGCCCCCCGGCAGCCTCAGGCTGTATCCGGCAAAGACCGGGTGTTCCGCCCCGGGATAGGTTTTGTGCAGTGAATCAACTACCAGGTCCTGGCCGAAAGCCTGATTTGTCATTTAATCTCCCATTCTCCGCGCCCTGCTCATAAAATCACTCCGCTCTCAGCGTTTCAATAGGGTTGTTCTCTGAAGCCCTTTTGGCGGGGTTTCTGGAGGCAAAAAAGGCGACGATCACAGGAAATATGGCGGCTATAAGAATATCCATAATCCTCAGCTTGAATGGGAAATAAGGCAAAAAATCCACCAGGGCGGCGGGCGTTTGAATTATCTGAAAATAATCAAGAACGGCGCAGAGCGGCAGGGCTGCCGCCAGCCCGGCTAACGTGCCTGTAATTGCCATGCGGAGGCCGTGGGCCTGGAATATGCGCTGTATTTGTTTCGGGCTTGCGCCCAAAGCCAGTAACGCGCCTATGTCGCGGCGTTTCTCCGATACGAGCAGGACTAAAACGGCGGTGATGCTGGAAGCGTTGACAATTACAATCAGGCTTAAAACCGCCAGGAATATCCACTTGAGCATATCCAGCCCGGCGAAGAGTTCGCGGTTGCGCTCAATTTGATCCATAGAGAGAAATGGCTGCGTAAAGGCGTTTTCAAGGGCGTTTTTGATTTCAAGCTGTTTTGTCTTGACCTGGCTGATGTCAGTAAGGGTGATTTCTATTCCATCGGCCTGATCAGACTGCGCCCAGGCTTTGGCGTCGTCCAGGTGGACAAAGGCCCATCCCCTGTCGTACAGCGAGTTACGGCTATAAAAGATACCGGCCACGGTAAAAACTTTCGTCTTGGGCGTCATGCCGGAGAGGCCGAGGTCAACCCTGGAGAGTATAGCCTGTAAATCATCGCCCACACGCAGGCCCTGTTGCCGCGCAAAATCACGCCCCACAACGGCTTCTCCGTGCTGAAGGGCTTCTATTTCTATGGGTTTGATGTTATTGAACAATGAAGACGTGGCTCTGGCAGTTTTTGGGTCAATGGCCTTGAGCATGAGAGGCTCGGCCACCTGCCCGGCCCTGGCGGAGCGCGAAAGGGCCATCTCCATGCGAAAAGGATTGGCTGCCCTTACGCCGGGTATGGCCTGAACAATTTCCATCGCCCTTTCCGTGTCCCAGTTTTCCGGGTCGTACGGGTGAATGCTGAAATGGGCCGTGGCGTTGAACAAAAGGTTTTGTATCCCTTCCCGCCATCCGGCCATCAGTGCCTGAGAAACTATCAGCGTAAAGACGCCGACAGCCACGCCCCACCGCGCAAACCTGAGCATCGTGCGGACAAAGGCGCCCTTTCGCCGTGTTTTAAGATAGCGCTGGGCAATAAAGTTCTCAAAAGCGCGCTTCATTGCTCCCTTTCTCTGTCGTGCAGAATTCTTATCAGCACAAGGTCAACGAGTTCCCATATTTCCCTGAGCGCGGCCAGCGCCATTGCCAACCCCAGGCCGAGCAGCAACCCCCTGCCGACAGGGCTGGTCAGTTTTGAGGCAAACTTTGGCCAGTTCCATATCCAGACCGGAAAGCGCACATGCCCTGTGGACGCCAGACGTATCAGTATCATCCCGCCCCAAAGCAAATATAAAAACCTGGCCGCCCTCAAAAGGAGGAACCTGACAGGTGTGTGCGCCTGAACGTCAGCCATTATCTAAGGCTACATGAGAATTGATTTCGTTTCTAAGTTAAAATTGACGGCGTTATCGTTAAATAAAACATAGAGGGGCAATTTCAATCAGGCAACGGGCGAGCGCCGCCATTAGAATCACGATATGCCATCAGCAGCGTGATGTCATCTCCACAACCCTGCTCGCTTGTTTGCGAGAGCCAATTATTCAGGTTTTTTCTTACGCGTTTCGCTCCATGCTGGTTAACC
>JAISSN010000036.1 GCA_031273105.1 Holophagales bacterium
TGCAACGCTGTGGCGGTAAAATTCGCCGCCGCACGCTTTGGGGAATGTTGTAGCCTCGCTCAGGTTATAGGCATTAATGTTATCGGGTAAAATATCTATTAAAAGCGGATTGTTTCTAAATGCCGCTGAGATAAAATCACAAAAGCCGCATACAAAAGCGGCAGCGGATTCGGAGGCGCTCTGTCTTGCGACCCAGGCGGCTTCTTCACAGTCTCGCCTGATGATACGCTCGCAATGATGAATTGGGTTCACCGGCGGGAAACTGTAGTCGGCAAATAATAAATGGGCGAATGACTCCATTAAGGCCGAATCGTTGTATTCATCGGCTAAACCATTTGTCTGCGGGTTTCCGGCGCCGTTAATCTTATGCTGAAAAATAGTTCTGCCCGTTGACTGGGTTAATACTCTGTTTTGCCAATTATACGCCGCGCGGGGGTAATCGGTGTGCCTATTGTCGGGAGACCAGAATGAATGCAGGTTGGGAAGTCCCAAGCCTGGTTCCAGCAGCGCCATCCTGGAGGCAAATTCTACGGCCTGATCGGCTATATTAAACGCGCCGGCCTCCCTGTCCTGCGCTGAATCCAGGGCTATAATTTTAATGTTCAAACCATGGCTTCCAAAATATTCATCGCTTAAGACAGACCAATCGGGAATGTCGTTAAATGCGTCTGCGTCGTCATAGGCAACCGACATGGCGCCATTTTTAACGCTACCGCGAATATAAAAATCCCCAAAATTATTTTTCCCGGGCGCTTCGTACCTGGCGACCAATCTGACCTTAAAAGCGACGCCTTTAGGCACATCGGCGATTCCACGTCCCATTGAGTTTAAGTAACCCGCAAAGTAAACGTGATCGGTCTGAGGGTCAAAGCCTTCCACCCAACAATATCTGGCGGGTCTGATTACTTCAAGTGAAATACAGGGAGGCGTGGTCGTTTTCTTTTCAAATCCGGCTTGAATGGTAACGGAAACAGTGTCAGGGCCAAGGCTGTCTCCACCGGCGCAGTCCGCCAGGATGAGCAAAGACGCGGCTACAAAGCAAATACGATAAAATTTTGAAAACATCCGGCCTCCCCGGAACAATTTGGACGATTCGTTGGGGTTCAAAGATTATGCCATGTAGGCTCTATCCCAAACTTCCCATACTCCGCCATTAAACCGGATAAACTTTGATGGTGAATCAAGTTTAACAGCGTCTAGTATTACGGCCAGTCCGCCCGCCGGTTTAGCGCCGCGAAAAATATGTAAAACGTCTATCAGGTCGTCCTGAAGCATTCGTGAGGCCAGGGTCGGCCCCCCTTCGATCAGCAACCTGCTGACGCCGCGAAGTGTTATTTCGTGCAACAGATGTCGCAAACTGCAACCTCCCGGGCCGGGGGGCAGGCGAAGGTCTTCCACGCCGTCAATGGGCAGGGCTTCTTCTGTTAAAACCCTCATGGCTGAATGCCCGCTTTCGCCTTGCCACACGCGGCATTCGCGGCTCAGCGACCCGCGGCTGTCTAAAACAATTCTGCGTAATACACGATGCGGCTCGCTTGGCTCGAACCACCTGTCGGTCAGTTGGGGATTGTCAATTTCAACCGTGTTCCGCCCTACGAGAATCCCATCGTTTACGCGCCTTAACGCGTGGGCAAACCTTTGGACTTCAGGCGCCGTGATATTTGTCCTTGCGCCGACCGGACCTATGCCATTATCGGCGCCAAGGGCCAACTTCAGCGTTACCCATGGGAGGCCCGTCCTGACGGACTTAAAAAACGGAGTGTGGAGGCGAAGACATGCCTTCCTGAGGACTCCCTCGACCACTTCGACGCCATTGGCTCTTAGTATGGCCAGGCCGCCACCGGCAACCCTGGGGTTGACGTCGCGTACGCCAACAACCACTCTTTTGACGCCGGCCCGTAAAAGGGCGTCTGTACAGGGCGGCGTAAGGCCAAAGTGGCAGCAGGGCTCCAGCGTCACGTACGCCGTAGCGCCTGTCGGAGACTCTCTGCGGCGCTCCGCATCATCTATAGCCGACACTTCGGCGTGGGGGCCGCCGGCGCGCTTATGCGCGCCCCTGCCGATAATTCGCCCGTCCTTCGTCAATACGCATCCGACTGAAGGGTTTGGGCTAGACAGCCCGATTCCGGCCATACTCTCCCTTATGGCTTCAAGCATATAGTATTCATCGCGCTCGCCGCCGGATAAGCTCTCCGGCCACGGTCCGCCCGTAGCTATCTCCCAGGCTGATTCCCTGGTTAGCTCAAGCACTTAAAAGCCCTTCCACAAACGCTTCGGGGTCGAAGGGAATCAAATCGTCTGCCTGTTCGCCAACGCCCACAAAGGCTATAGGCAGCTTCATTTTTTCCACTATGGGCGCTACAACGCCGCCTTTCGCGCTGCCGTCCAGCTTTGTGAGTACAATGTCTGTAACGCCGACGGCCTGTTTAAAGCCTTCGGCCTGCTGTATGCCGTTCTGACCCGTTGTAGCGTCAAGTACCAATAAAACTCGATGAGGGGCTTCCGGTATGACTTTTTGCAAGCTCCGCCGAATTTTATCCAGCTCGCGCATTAAGTGTTCTTTGTTGTGCAGCCTTCCGGCGGTATCAATCAATACCCACGGAATCCCCTTTGCTAACGCGGACGTGGCCCCGTCAAAGGCGATGGCCGCCGGGTCGGCGCCCATTTGGTTGCGGATCACGGGGACGTCGGCCCTTTTGCCCCAAAGTTCCAATTGGTCTATGGCGGCGGCCCTGAATGTGTCACCGGCCACCACCAGTACGTCCTGGCCCTTTGCTTTCAAGTGAGCCGCCAATTTCCCAAGAGTCGTGGTCTTGCCGACCCCATTTACGCCAACGAGCAAAATCACCTGGGTTCCCGTCGGGTCGAAGGGACGCGCTGACGCTTGGCGGACGATTTTTAACAGTTCATCCCTGATCAGCGCCCTGGGATCAATTTCACAAGAGCGTTGCATCTCAAACCGAAGCCTGTCCATCAAACGCTGGGTCGCGTGAACGCCTATGTCTGCTTGAAGCAGTATGTCTTCCAGCTCCAAAAGCTGATCCTCATTCAACCGCCTCAATCCCAATAGCTGCTGCATTGGCGCAAGCGCCAGCTCCTGTGTCCGCCGCAACCCTTTTTTGAAATTGACAAGCGCCTTATCAAAAAATCCCACTGCCGCCTCGCGAATATTTATAAGGGCGCTACGCTCTGTGCCGCGATGCTTTTAATTGCCCCATGACTCCATGCCCTAAATCCATACTAGAGCATTTTTCGCGCGTTACGATATGCTTTGTAATGATTGAGTTTCAAAGTAAATAAAGCGCCGCGCAACCATTGTCTCAGAAAAACATGAGCGTTTCCCGTTTTTCTAAGTTAATTGGCAATGCGCTTTCTCTGAAAAAAACCTTGCAGCATCTCTTTGCATTGCGCTTCCAGCAGTCCGTCCTGAAATTCTATTTGATGGTTGATGCGGGCGTCGGATAGCAGTTCCAGATAATTTGTCACGCCCACTTTTGGATCCGCCGCGCCAAATACAACCCGGTCAACCCGGGCGTGGATAAGCGCCCCAAAACACATCAGGCATGGCTCCAGCGTGACATAGACAGTCGTCTTTGCGGGCATCCGGTAATTTTTAAGCCAGGCCCCCGCGCTTTGCAGCGCCTTTATTTCGGCGTGCGCCGACGGGTCGTTAGTCCCTATGGGGCAATTGTGACCGCGCCCCAGCAGTAGTCCTTCAGAAACAACCACGGCTCCGATTGGTACTTCGTCCTCATAGTCCGCTTTGTACGCCTCATCTAAGGCCAGACCCATGAAGTAAATGTCGTCGCCGCTCCACATGTGTTTATATTCAACCAACTCGAAAAACAGAACAAGCTCTGTTTTTCGAGTTGGTTGAAACCTAAAATCCCGCACTTAACTTTATGCTACTATCATTAAGTGCAGGAATGAACAGGTGGAAAATCCCTTTTTAGCAATCCAACATGGAGGATAATGTTATGAAAAAAATCTTCTACGCGCTCACAGCCGTAGCGTTCGCGCTTGGACTGTGTAACTGCGAGTCAAAACCAGAACAACCCATTGGCGCAAACCATGGTCCAGAAACCAGCCTGGATTGGGCGGGTGTTTACACTGGGGTGACGCCATCAGCATCAGGATCAGGTATTGATGTAACAATAACCCTGCGCAACGACTTGACTTACGAGTTACGATATCAGTACATCGGTCGTCCGAACGGCGACTTTACCACTGCCGGAACCTTTAAATGGGACAAGGACACGGGCATCATTACTTTGGAGGATGCCAGCGATTCTCCCCGTTACCAGATCGGCGAAAACAAGCTGATTCAGTTGGATATACAAGGGAAACCCATTACCGGCGCGTTGGCGGATAATTATGTATTGAGAAAACAGTGATTTTCAGACAGCGTACAGACAGTCAGAAAGTATAGTCAACGCACTTGAAAACCGGTACAACAAAATTTGCATGGAGGTTGCGATGCCTGTCCCGATGTTAGACCTTGTGGCGCAAAACGTTGTTGTGAAGCAAAAGGTGGTGGACGGCCTCTCCGGCCTCATTGACCGTTGCTCCTTTGTCCTTGGGGAAAACGTAAAGGGACTGGAAACAGAACTAGCCGATTACAGCGGCGCTAAATACGCAGTTGGCATGTCCAGCGGCACCGACGCCCTTCTGGTTGCCCTGATGGCTCTAAACATAAGCCACGGCGACGAAGTGATACTGCCCAGCTTCACGTTTTTCGCCACCGGCGGCGTGGTGGCCCGCATGGGCGCTAAACCCGTGTTTGTTGACATTGACCCCGTTACATTCAACGCCGCGCCAAAATCCATAGAAGCCGCCATAACCCCCCGCACCAAAGCCATAATGCCCGTCCATCTTTTTGGCCAACTGGCCGACATGCCGAAAATCATGGAGATAGCCAATTCCAAAGGCATACCGGTAATAGAAGACGCCTGCCAGAGCTTAGGCGCCAGGGGCTGGGGCAAGAGCGCGGGTCAGTTTGGCCAGCTTACAGGCTGTTCGTTTTATCCCACCAAAAACCTGGGCGCTTTTGGGGACGCCGGTGCTACCCTCGTCCGCGACGACGAGGCATTGGCCCAAAAGACACGCCGCCTCAGGGTTCATGGCATGGAGCCCGTCTATGTTCACCACGAAGTCGGCATGAATGGGCGCCTGGATGAATTTCAGGCACTGGTGCTCCGCGCCAAACTGCCGTTTCTTGAGGGCTGGCACGAGGGCAGGAGAAAAAACGCCCGGTGGTACCACCAGAGATTGCAAAGCATCAGCCGGGACGACCTGCAGCTGCCCCTAGAGGTAGTTCCCGATGGACGCCATATATACAACCAGTTCACCGTGCGCGTAAAGCGCGGTCGCCGGGACGAATTTCAGGCCCACCTAAAGGCCAGGGGCATAGGAAATTCTGTTTTTTACCCAATATCATTGCACCAGCAACCCTGCTTTGAATACCTCGGTTACAAAAAAGGCAGCCTGCCAGAGACGGAACTTGCCAGCGAAGAAGTGTTGAGCCTGCCCGTTTATCCAGAGATGACGGAAGCACAACTGGAAGAAGCGGCGCGCGCGATATTAGATTTTTTTGCTGGAGATAGCCGCTTGCAAAACCTCTAAAATAGGGCTTGTCCTGTTATTCAAGTCAGTTGACTATATAACCATGACAACCCCCGCCCGCCTAAGCGCAGCCAATGCCCTTCACGATGTCTTCGCAAAGGGGCGCAGGGTGCGCGATGACTGGAACAAATGGCTGTCCCCAGAGGACGCAGGGTTAGCCCAGGCTATATTGGGCCTGTGTTTGCGCCGATGGGGCAGGTTGAACGCCTGGTGCTTGCCAAAGCTGAAAGACGCCTCCCGGGGCCTTCCCGCAGAAACACAAATCGCGCTCAGCATTGGTTTGGCCCAGCTGGCGTGGTTGCCTGGGGTGGCAACGCACGCCGCCGTTGATGAATCAGTCAGTCTGGTTTTGCAGGAAAAAATCGGCTTTCCGCCGCACAGCGGCATGGTAAACGCCATACTCAGGTCGGCGTCAGGGAACAGGGACGCGCTGGCCTCTGAACTTGATTCGACGCCGGACGAAGCGGATCGGTCCCCATTTGCCGAACTGTTGCTGAAAGCCGCTCTGCAAGACGACCTATCTTTTGAAAACGTCAGGGTTTTTTGGAGCAGACTCCAGCGGCCGCCGTCACCGGCCTTTGTCGTATTGAGCGGCGAGCCGCCCGGCGGCCTCGTTCCCGACGCCCAATTTCCCGACGCCAGGCGGCTTATTCCCGGAACGCCCTTCCCCACCGGATGGCTGCGATCCGGGGCCGGTATGGTTCAGGACATAAGCTCTCAGGCCCTGATGAATTTCAATTGGTCCTTTGAAAAAAGCGCGCCCATGCGTATTTTAGACGTATGCGCGGCCCCTGGCGGCAAGACTACCACGCTGGCTAAAATGTGGCCCCAGGCCAAAATTTTCGCCCTTGAACAAACCCCCCGCCGCGCCCAGAAGCTGCGGGAAAACCTGGCCGCCAGAAGCGTGCGCGCCCAAATTGAGGTGGCTGAATCCGTCGCCTGGATGCGCAGCGGCGGACGCCCCTTTGACCTCATACTTGTAGATGCGCCCTGTTCCGCCTCTGGCACTATCCGAAAGCATCCCGAACTGGTTTGGATATACAAGTACCAGGACGTTGAACGACTAGTCCGCATGCAAAAAAACCTATTAGACGCCGCCCTTTCCAGGCTGTCCCCGGGCGGACTGCTAATCTATTCAGCGTGTAGCTGGTTTCCTGAAGAAGGCCTGAACCATCCCTCCCGTCTGGAGTCCCTCAACCCAAAAATAAAGCCGGCCCCAATCTGGCCTGACGCCGGCGGGGCGGCCCTGACGCACATTTTCCGCCCAGATCCCCTGACCTGGGACGGCGAGGGCTTTCAGGGATTTGCTGTTACTACGGCCTCGGTATAGACGTCATCAGGGACTTTATCACCTGGTCTGCGTCAATAGAATCGGCTTCGGCCTCAAATGTCAGCAAGAGGCGGTGGCGCAGAACGTCAGGGGCCAAGGAAACGACGTCGTCGGGCAGCACATAGTTTCTGCCAGACAGATGCGCCAAGGCCTTTGACGC
>JAISSN010000075.1 GCA_031273105.1 Holophagales bacterium
GGGAATCTCCTGTGGGAGCGCCTGAATGGGGCGAAAAAGTTAAGTCAATTTGCAACTGAAAACCAGTTGCTTTTTGGCTCAAATCGGATCAAGATAGTTTTGTGGTGGCAGATTGAGCAAAAAAGAGAAACTTGCCAGACGGCTGCTGTCGCGCCCGCTGGATTTTACGTTTGACGAGTTGGCCACCTTGCTTGGTCATCTGGGATACATCGCTGTATCAAGCGGAAAAACAGGCGGCTCCCGCGTAATATTCGCAAACAGCGATGGGGACTATATACGGCTGCACAAGCCGCACCCCAGAAATGTTTTAAAGGCTTACCAGATCAATGACATTATCACAGTGCTAACCGAGAGGGGGTTGTTGTGAGTATCATCCAGAACATGGGCAATAAGAGCAATGGGCACGGAAACTGTCTGCATTATAGGGATTATGTGGGAAGCCTTGAATTGTCTGAAAGAGACGGCGTGTTTCACGGGAAGGTTATTGGCGTAAAGGCGCTTATTTCCTTTGAGGGCGATAGCGTGAACAGCATTATTGAGGATTTTCACAACGCAGTGGACGAATATCTGAAGTTTTGCGCCGACAATGGAAAAGAGCCGGAGAAGGCGTTTAAAGGCTCTTTTAATGTTCGCGTTGGCCCCGACCTTCACCGCAGAGCAGTCCTTACGGCGTCTGTCCGAGGCGTTTCTCTCAACGCGCTGGTGGAAGACGCTATACGGCAATCTGTTGAATAGCCCCATTGGCCCAGAGCGGCTAAACTTTGAGAAGCAACTTGCAGAATCAAGGTTATGCCTGCGCTTGATACATACCACCCAGGAAAACGGCAGAAGTTATCAGAATACAAAGAACAACAACAATGATCGCCTTCAAGTATCCATTTATGTTTCTGGCAGCCGCGCCGCTGCTGTGGATCGCCGTCAGAAATCCCTATCATTGGGGGTCTCCCGGCCAGGGCAAAATGGGATTGTTTTCGAGGCTTTTGAAATATCCTGCGCGATTTGCGCCATTTTTGCTGATAGCCGCGCTTACACTGGCCGCCGCCGGCCCGGAGCGGCGCGTGACGATAGCCGGAATGGCCCCGGTGGTTGACTTTGCCGTTGTACTGGACGCATCAAGCTCTATGCTGGCCATAGACGATTGGGATGAAAATGAAATAGGCTCTGCCAATACGTCAAATCGGGCGCTCCGCGCCATTGTCTTAAAGGAGAGCCGATGGAAGGCCGCCCGGCGTTTATTGCGCCAATTTATTTCAGCCCGCCCAAACGACCGCTTTGCCCTTGTCATGTTCAGCGCCCACCCTGTGACGCTTTCGCCGCTGACGGCGGATCATCGGCGTCTGCTCTATACTTTGGAAACTCTGCAATTAGACAGCATAGACGACGGCACGGCCATCGGCAGCGCGCTGATGACGGGCGTAAGGCGCTTATCCCAAAGCACGGCCAGATCCCGGGTGATATTGCTGCTGACGGACGGCATGCAGAACCGGGGGCGCGTGACGCCCATGGACGCCGCCCTTGAGGCGCAGCTAAACGGCATAAGAGTGCATACCGTTCACCTTGGACGCCAGGGAGTTGAAAGCATATACCCGATAGACGGCCATTACTATCGTCTCAGCGTTGACTCCGACCCCGAGACATTAAAGGAAATAGCCCGATTAACGGGCGGCGAGGCGTTTTCGGCTGACGACCCCGCTGGTCTTGAGCGCAGCCTCAAGGCCATTGATGGTCTGGAAAAAACGGCTCTGCCCATAGACGCGCCATGGACGGGCAAGCCCCTGGCGCTGTGGTTCTTTATTATTTCAGCGGCGCTGGCGCTGCTCACGGCGATTGACTTGATAAAAAAGCGCGGCGCTTCGCCTCCGGCGTGGATTTTGGAAAAGGGGCCGTAGTGCATATTCATTTTTCACATCCGCTGCTGCTATGGCCGACGGCCATGCTGGCGCTGTTTGCCCTCGTCCTTGGCTTCTGGTCACAAAGACGGCCTGGCATGGGCGTGAGGGCCATCGGGCAGCGGCCATGGCTATTGGGCCTGGGGGTGTCGCTAATGTTGATGGGCGCGGGTATTGGTTTGGCCGAGCCGCGATGGGGCAACCCCCGGGTTCCCCGCCTGACGGTACACGCGGCGCTGGACGCCAGCCGATCCATGCTGGCGATGGACATGGATGGAAAGAGCCGCTGGGAAGCAGCCAAAGCGTTACTGGAAGACCTGGCGTCACAAGCCGGACCCGGGATTAATTACAGCGTAAATTTAATAACAGGCGACGCCATACCCCTGCTGCCGCCCGGCAATGACGCCCTGTTGGTTCGGGACGCTCTGACGGCTATTGAGCCTGGCGAAATTGGCAGCCCTGGAACAGGCATTGGGCGCTGTCTGGAGCAAATTACGAGCTGGATATATCCTGACAACCCGGCCATAGTCCTTCTTTTATCAGACGGTGAAGAGAGCCTTGAAACAGACGCCGATTCACTTAGCCGCGCCAATAGCGCATTACGCGAAGCGCGTATTCCTCTGTACGCCATACTCTTTGGAACGCCGCAAAAACAGGCAATTCCCCGCTTTGAACCCGGCTTAGAAAAAAAAGACCAAAACAGGGGCGGCGCGGCGTTTGATGAAAAACCCGGCGCTGACGCCCTTGTCTCCAACGGAGCGGATAATGACGCGGTCATAGAGACAACAGCCCGCCCGGACATGCTTGAAACGTTGACCCGCTCCAATGGCGGCAGAGTAATCAGCGCCAGGGAAGCGGCTTTTGTCATACAAGGTATTTCAGAAGCCAGGGAGCGCATGCCCGGGTCCAGAACGATTGTCCCCGCCCATCCTGAATGGGGGGCCTGGCTGGCCCTGATTGGCCTGGCTATATGGCTGTACTCTGGCGGACGCCCGCAGCGTAAATGGCGTCTGATATTCGGAATTATATTATTTTTACAGCTTAACCCCGCCCGGGCAAAGGGCCTGTCGTCCCCGCCCCTGCCCTTCTTACCCCCGCCCCTGAATATGGTTAATCCGCTGCAGGCGACGGGCCTTCCGATACCGCCGCCCGTCAAGGCGTGGCTGGCCCAAAGAGCGCTGGAGCGCAATGACCTTGAGGCGGCCAGGAGATGGCGTCCAACAGGGGACGCGCCCAACTATCGCTTATTGGCGGCCAACATTGACCTGCGGACCCATAATCCCGAAAACGCCCTGAATGTCTTAGCCCCGCTGACAGGCCAGGGAGCGCCAAGACCATTGCCGACATGGCGTATGCCCGCCCTGTTACTGGCGGCCCGGGCTGAGATGGAGATGAATAGGCCGGAAAGAGCGCGTTGCCTGCTTGAACGCGCCCTTTTGGAATCTCCCGGCCAGCCGGAGGCCGTCCACAATCTTCAGTCCATACTCAAAGACCCTGATAACGCGCCGGATACCAAGCAGCCGCCCCAATCAAGGCCGCGGCAAAACGCGGGGCAGGACGAAACCGATGGGTTTCGCGTACGTTTGCCAAGAAAGTCAGGGGGAGGGTTGGATAAATAATGACATGGGGCGGTTCAACATTTAAAAGGTTAAACTGCTCTAAAATGAAAACATGAGGAGCCTATGCATCATCTGTTTTTAAGCGTTATCACAATTGTCCTTGCCGCTCAAAATACCGTTGAGCAGCGTTTCCTGAAAGACCTCAATTATCTTGCCGGCCCTGAATTGGAATGCAGGGGAAATGGCGGCAAGGGGCTGGACATGGCGGCGGACTACATTCAAACGGCCTATCAAGGCCTTGGGCTGGAAGTTGACCGGCAAACCTATCCTTTTGTAAATAAAATCGAGAGGCTCAACGCCTCATGCGTATTGGCGGGTAAGGAACTAATTTTTGGCAAAGACATAGAAACATTCGGCTCAAGCGGCGATGGAAATTTTGAAGACGCCCCCATCGTCTTTGCCGGTTTTGGGCTTAATGTTTCAGAGTGGAACGACTTCAGCGGCGTTGACGCCAAAGGCAAGGTGGCAGCCATATCACGCAGAATACCCGATATAGGCGCGGTAAAGGGCGTGGCGAGGTCTGACCTGGCGCTGCACTCCAGAATAAGGCGCATAGCCAGTCTTGGCGCACTGGCGGTTTTGGTGCTGGAAGACGGCCCGGCGCCTGCGCGGCTCAAACGCGAAGAAGGCCCGCTGACACAGCCTATCCCCGTATTAAGCCTTCCAATAGCCGCCCTTGAAGGCGCCAAAGAATTGCTTGAGTCAATCACAGACAAGCCAGTAACTAAAAAACTTCAGGGCATGACGATGGATTTAAACGTCCAGATGCGGCAGGCGACGGCCCAACTGCCAAACGTAACGGCCATATTGCCTGGTTCGGACCCGGTTCTATCCGGCGAATACATTGTCGTTGGCGCGCACATGGATCACATTGGGATGGGCGAGCGCCATAGCCGGAGCGGAGCGGGGCGGCTGCACCCCGGAGCGGACGACAACGCCAGCGGCACGGCTATGTTGATGGAGCTGGCAAGGCGTCTAAAAACCTCCCCGCCAAAGCGGTCATTATTATTCGCTCACTTTTCAGGCGAAGAAGAGGGGTTGCTGGGAAGCGCCCACTGGATTCAATGTCCGACGGCGCCAATTCCAAGCTTAAAGTTCATGGTCAATTTCGACATGGTTGGCCGCCTGGACGCGGATAAGCCGGTACTGCACGTCGGCGGCCTTGGCGCCGCCAAAGCGATGCTGGAGCAAAGCCGCAGCCTGGCGCCAGGCGGATTAGCCATCGGCAGCGATCTGGGTTTTGCCATGGGCGGCTCAGACCACATGAGCTTTGCGACGGCCAGAATCCCCTCCTATTTTTTCTTTACAGGCATCCACACCGAATACCACACGCCCCAGGACACCGTTGACCGCTTGAATATCCCTGGTATGACCCGCATAGCCAGCTATGCCGCCAAGGTCATTCAGAACCTCGCCGACGCCCCTGAACTGCCTCCCTTCGACCCATCAACCGCTCAGAATAACGAGCGCAGGCACTCAGGCGGGCGTCGCATAGCCTTTGGCACGGTACCTGATTTTTCGGAAGGCAAAGACGGCTTTCGCATCACAGGAACGACGCCAGGCTCCACGGCGGAAGGGTTAGGGTTAAAGGGCGGCGACAGAATTGTATCTTTCGGCGAAAAACCGGTTGCCGATATTTACGACTTTATGGAAGCCCTTGGCGCCTTCAGGGGCGGCGACAGAGTTACCGTCAAGTGGATCCGGGACGGGCAAGAAATACAGGCGGAAGCTACGCTCCGGGAGCGTTGAAGTGTATCTGGATTTGCCCGGCGGCTTTGCCACGCAGGTAGCCGTCCTTGAAAAACTGCTGCCCGAATACTTGCCAGCGTCTAACTGGCTTTTGCTGGGCGAACAGGCAGTCCGCTCAATTTGGCAGTCCTGCTCAATGCCTGAGCCGCCCATATCCAACTGGGTTAATACGAGCGAAGAGACAAAGCGGATGGAAACTATCCTGCCCTGGCTTGAGGGCTGGGCCGCGCGCGGCGTCCACAGAAAATACACGCTTGTGGCGCTTGGCGGCGGCGTGTTGACGGACATGGGCGGCCTGGCCGCCAGTCTGTACATGCGGGGCATCGCATGGCACTCCTGGCCTACGTCGCTGCTGGCGCAAGCAGACGCCGGGATTGGCGGCAAAACCGCCGTTAATCTTGATTCGGGAAAAAACCTGGCCGGGGCCTTTCATCATCCGGCGCGGATGGTGATAGCAAGCGATTTTTTGTACAGCCTGCCGCTGAGACATCGTGAGTCAGGCAAATGGGAACTGATTAAAATGTCCCTCATAGATGGCGACCTTGACTGGGCGCGTTCCCTGCTGCACTGTAAAACGCCTGATGTAAGCGACATAAAAAGAGCCGTCCAGATGAAGGCGGACATCGTACACAGGGACTTTAAAGAAAATGGCGAAAGGCGTCTGCTGAACCTGGGGCATACGCTTGGACACGCTTTAGAATCAGCTTCCGGCTTTGCTCTTTTACACGGCGAGGCAGTTGGCCTGGGCGCGCTGGCGGCCTGCCTGTTGTCTGAAAGCCTTGACGCGGCGGTCTTTCCGCCCGATTTTATCAAAAAAATGGCTGAACGACTGGCGCCCCTTGCGCCCCGCGTACCTTCATGGGAATTATGCCTGCCTTTTCTCCGGCGCGACAAAAAAACAGAAAGTGAAAATGAATTGCGTTTCATAATCCCTATTCCCGGCGCGCGCCCCGTTCAGCAAAAAATATCGCCGGAAGTCCTGGAAACAATTCATGCAAAACTGTTATTGATGTTAAATATTCATTGAGGTGGCCGCGTGAAAAACAGACATGTCCCGATTGGTTTGGCCATGGCTTTGCTGAGTTCATTTTTAGCCGCCCAGGAAGACCCAAAACATATGTTTTTAAGGGCAAGAGAAATGCAGCGGGCAAATGGGGGCAACGACTCCGCAGGCGCGATTGCCCTGTACAAAAAAGTCATAGCAGCGATTCCAAACAGCGCGGAAGCGCACTTACGCCTTTCGGAAGCCTTGCTTGAGGTTCAGGATATCAACGGCGCTCTCGCCGCCGCAAAAAAAGCTGCGGAGTTAGCGCCAAAAAATGCAGAGGCCGCTACAAATCTCGCAATCCTTGAATTTACCATAGCAAAACAGCCAGGACAAAGCGCAGACGCCGCTAAAGCCGCGCTCATCAAGGCCGCTAAACTTTCCCCTGGCGATCCTGAACTTTGGTTTCGCCTGGCGGACATCTGCGAGTCAACCCAGGACGCTCCAGGGGCGCTGAATGCCTGGCTGCGCCTTGGATATCTCAGGCCCCCCGCGCTCATGGGCGACCAGCCGGTTTATATAGTGGCTTATGACAGGGCGGCTTATCTGGCGCACGCGCTTAACCGCTACAGCGAGCGCAGAGAGGCGTGTCTGGCCCTCGCGCGCGAAGCAAACGCGTCGGAACAGCACCTGCGCATGCTGGAAGAACTGGCGCGATACCAGGTTGACAAGGGCTATTTAGGTCACGCGGAAGAATCATTCGCTCTGCTTGCAAAGCGGCTGCCGGAAGAACCTGTAGTTTGGCAGAACATTGCCCTGGTGCAACGCAGGACAGGTCGTTTTGCCGATGCGGTAAAAAGCCTGCAAAGAGCGCATGAAATAATGCCGGAACAGCGAAATGTCGTTCAACAGGCGTTTTGCCTTATGAATATGGGCAACCTGCAGGAAGCCTACGAAATTCTGCAAGACTTGTGCAGCGCACCAGACTCTTTAGCGTCTGATGAACACAGCGAGTATGTCAGGGGGTTGTTGTCCGCCTGCGCCCTCATGCTCAATCGCCCGGATGACCTGTTAAAGGCTATGGAATCATGGAGCGGCGCGTCTGAAAACATTTTTTTATCCAGCCAGCGCGCACAGGCTTTAATAAAAGCCGGCGACCTCAGCGCCGCGCGCGGCGCTTTAAAAGAAGGAATGGAACGATTTCCAGAACAACTGATTTTTAAGCGCGCCGCGACAATACCAAAAAATGTTTTTGAAGGCAGATTAAACCAGGGGGGCGCAAGCCGTAAAGCGTTTCAACTGATTGACCTCGAAGCCTCCGCTTACCTGTTCGCGGAATTCAGGCAATGGGACAGATGTCTGGAGACCATTCAGGAAATTCACAGTGTTTCACCAATCCAGGACGTTGACCTTTTATTGCTTCAATCCAACGTGCTGGAATCCCTCAGCCATCGCGAAGAAGCCCTGAATATCCTGCGCCGGTGCCAGCGTCTGGCCCCAGGTCATTCGGTAGTTCAAAACAATCTCGGCTACTACTTGCTTGATACCGGCGGTGATATTCAGGAAGCCTCTTCACTTATAAGAGCCGCCTTAGACCAGGAACCTGACAACGCCTCTTACCAGGACAGTTGGGGCTGGGCGCTGTTTAAGCAAGGCAAGTTCAAAGAAGCCGAAGCGGCCCTTCAAAGCGCCGTTGAAGCCAACCCCATAAGCCCCGAGATACGTAAACATCTGGGAGAAGCGTTGCTTAAGCTGGACAGACCCCAGGAGGCCATTGAACAATGGGAAAGCGCCCTGGCTTTTGCTTTTCCCGAAAGGGAAAAATTGGAAGACCGAATAAAGAAATTAAAAACCGATATAGCCAAAAAGGCTCTCGCGGAAATAGAACCTGACGAAGACGCCGAATCAGATGAAGAAGACGGCAGCGATGATGACGAGTGGCAACCATGATTTTATTCCCGCCGGCAATAACCGCCTACGAACAACCACAACAACCACAACAGCCCCAATCTTTCAGAGCTATTTACGACTGGGGCTTCGCGTCGCCTTCCGGTGAAGGGAAGGGTTCTCTCGTTGTCCTAGTAGAGCCGCCCAGCGGCAGAGTAATAATTGAACTGCACGCGCTGAGCGAGCGGCTGATGCTGTTGGAGGGCAATAGCGGCGATGGCTACAGGGTTTTAATACCCAGGAACGGCGTTGACGAGAGCGCGTCTTCGCTGCGCGAACTGCCGATACCATTCATGCCAACGCTCCGCGACGCAGGCGGCCTGGCCCGCCTGCTACTTGAGGGAATCGGCCCTGGCGTTAAAGCCGCGCGCAAAGACAATAACGGCCCAAAAAGACTGCGCTGGGAAGGCAAAGACGACAAAAACGAACCCTGCACGGTTTGGCTGAAGCGCACGCGCTTTGAGAGGATTTGCAATTAACTCTTCCTGCTTGATTATTGGCCTCGTATCCTCCCCCACAGCCTTTTAAGGCTGAATTCGTCAAGGATATCGAAAAACACCGGTATAACGATGAGCGTCAAGATCGCCGAGGTTATGATGCCGCCGATGACGGCCCTGGCCATTGGGGCGCGCATTTCGGCGCCCGCGCCGATTGCCAGAAACAGGGGCATCATGCCGCCTATGATAGCAAGGCTGGTCATCAAAATCGGGCGCAGACGCGTCATGCCGGCTTCGATCAGGGCTTGTTCCCTTGGCATTTTGCGCTCGCGCATCATTTGCAGCGCGCGGTCAACCAGTAATATGCCGTTCTTGGTGACCAGGCCCATTAACATGATCAAGCCGATTTGGGTCATCATGCTCGTGGAATTGCCCATAACGAGCAACATTAAAACCATCCCCACCATTGAAAGGGGCAGCGACATCATAATTACGATGGGCAGCTTGAAACTTTCAAACTGACTGGCCAGCACAAAGAAAATAAAGCACAGGGCCAGCATCATGGCCGTCGCCATGTGCTGGGCGGTTTCGGCGCTGTACCTGGCCATGCCCTCAAAGCCAACGGACACGCCGGGCGGAAGCGTTCCTTCGGCCTTCAGCTTTGCTACCCCGCCAGCCAGCTCGCCGGTGATCTCATTCAGCGTCTTGCCCTCCTTATTGGCGCTCAACTGCACCTGTGTCTGCATCCGGCGCCTCTGCAATTTGGCAGGGGCGAGGCCTTCCTCAAAGGCAGCCACGTTTGATACCTTTACTGCGATGTTGTTTCCAAGCGGGTCTTTTTTGTTTGACATCAGCGTCAGCGAGGCAAGCTGATCCGCAGTGGCGCGGTTTTGGTCGGCCAAGCGCAATCTGACGTTGTACTGCTCGCCGGATATGTCTTCATACTTAGCCACGTCAATGCCGTCAATCATCGGGCGCACGACGTTCGCTACCGCCATCGGAGAAACCCCTAAGTCTGAGGCCCGCTTTCTGTCAACCACGAGCCTGATCTCGGGCTTGCCTTTATCGTTACTGCTGCTTATATCCACGGCGCCCGTGATTTTTTCAAAAATGGCGCGCACTTGCGGCTCGGCGGTCTCTACCGATTTTCGTTCGGGGCTGAGAATGGCGACGTTGAGCGGCTTGTTGCCGCCGCCAAAATCAGAGGCCTGCCCAACGCCAACCTCAACGCCCGGCGTCTTTGTTAATCTGTCGCGGAGTTCCCGCCTGATAGGGTCCTGATGGCGGCGTTTGCCGTCGGACAATTTAACATAAACGCTCCCTTCGTTGATGGTCCCGATCATCCCCGTGCCGATGGTTGTATATATCGTTTCAATTTCGGGGTTTGGCGTACCGTCAGGTTTAGAGCGGATGATTTTTTCGAGCGTTTCCGCCTTGCGCGCCGTGGCGGCTAAGCTGGCGCCCGGCTCTGTCTTAAATGTCACGCCCAGGTCTCCGCGATCGTATTCGGGTTGAAAATCCCCGCCGAGCAAGCCCATCAGATACATAGCCAGCACAAAGCTGCCGACGCCTATGGTCATAACCGTTTTACGGTGAGTAAGGGACCACCTGATGGCCCTGGAGTAAAACCCTTCCAGCGCGTCCAGTTTATGGTTGAACCAGTTCACGGTTTTCATGATTAAGCCCGGCTCTTTCTTCCTGTGGATATATCCCTGTTTATGCTCAGGGTCGGGCCAGACGGCGCTTAACATCGGGTCAAGCGTAAAGCTGACAAAAAGCGAAATGGTTACGGCAAAGGCGACGACCATGCCGAAGGAGTAAAACATCCTGCCCACGATGCCAGCCATGAACGCTACGGGAATAAACACGGCCAGGATACACAGCGTTGTTGAAACAACGGCGGGGCCGATTTCGGACGTGCCGTCCCTGGCGGCGGTGATGTGATCTTTGCCCATCTCGGTATGGCGGGTGATGTTTTCGCGCACGACGATGGAATCGTCAATTAAGATGCCGATGGCCAGGGACACGGCCATCAGCGTGATCGTATTAAGCGTGAAGCCCAATACCTTCATTATTATAAATGAACCTATAATTGAAACAGGCAACGTGAGGCTTGTTATAACCGTGCTGCGCCAGGATTTCAGGAAATAAAACACGATTAAAATAGCAAAGCCCGCGCCGAGAAAAATTGTAATGTTGAGATCGTGGACGGCGTCCTTGATAAACTTGGAGTTATCCTTCGCTATGACGCACTCTATGCCTCTTTCACGCAGTTCCGGTTTAAGATCGGTCAATGTAGCCATGACCGAGTTCACCATCGCCACGATGTTGCCTCCGGTCTGGCGTTGCAATTCCAGAGCCACGGCGCTTTGGCCGTCCAGCCTTGCCAGCGTGCGCCGCTCTTCCACGCCGTCAACCACCTTGGCCACCTCGCGCAGCTCTATCGGCCTGCCTCTCAGATTTCCCACGATCACGTACTCAAAGTCGGCGACCTGCCTGGCCTTTGCGTCAACGCGCACGGATATTTCCCTGGTATCCCCAAGCAGGTTGCCGCTTGGCACGGCCAGCGTGTCGCTGCCCAGCGCGCCGATTATTTGAGGAAGAGTTATGCCCAGCGCCTCCATTTTAGAGGGGTCAACCTGAACGCCTACTTCACGCTTGGCGCCTCCGACGACATCCACCTTGCCCACGCCTGAAATATTTTCCAGCCTGCGCTTGAGAAATTCATCGGCGACCTGGGTTAACTCCCTGTCGCTCATGCCAGCGCGCGTATCAAGGGGCCGCAGGACGATGCTCAACACGGGCGTTTGGGCAGGGTCTATCTTTTGAATAACAGGCTCTTCGATGGTTTCGGGCAGGTCTCGCCGAATCCTTGCCACGGCTGATCTTACGTCTTCCATCGCGCTGTCAACGTCCCGCTCCAACTCGAACTCGGCCACTACCAGACCGACGGAGTCCATGCTAGTAGAGCTTATTTCTCTCATCTCTTCAAGGGGGTTTAACGCCTCCTCAATTTTTTTGACGACGTCCTGTTCAACGGCGTCGGGGCTTGCGCCGGGATAGACTACGCTCACGGTGACGATGGGAAAGTCAATTTCCGGCATACTGTCCAGACCCAGTGAGCGCAAACTGAAAAGCCCAAGCACTATCAAAGCCAGCATTACACAGGTCGTCGTAACCGGGCGCTTAATGGCAAGATTGGATATAAACATCTCACTTCACCTGTTCTTCAGCTTCTTCAGCTTTTTCAGCGGTTTCGGGCGGATTTACAAGGGTTTCGGGAGAATTTACAACGCGCAGGCGCGTGCCTTCAGATACAAGCTCGCGCCCCTGAGCCACTATCAATTCGTCAGGTTTCAGTCCTGCGTGTTCAATGGGCCTCCATCCGTTTTGGTCATTGCCTACGGCGACCCGCCTTTGACGGGCGACGTTGTTTTCGGCGACAAATACATCGGCGTTTCTGCCGACAACCGTGAGTATGTTTGAAGGCAGGGCCGGTTTTTCCATTGTCTGGTCTGAAAAAATCTCGCCCTCGGCAAAGAGGCCGCTCTTTAAGAGTCCGTCGGCATTGGGGACTTCTATCCTCACCCTGAGCGTGCGGCC
>JAISSN010000105.1 GCA_031273105.1 Holophagales bacterium
GCCGGTTTTTCCATTGTCTGGTCTGAAATAATCTCGCCTTCGGCAAAGAGGCCGCTCTTTAAGAGTCCGTCGGCATTGGGGACTTCTATCCTCACCCTGAGCGTGCGGCCGTCCTGCAATACGGCGGGGGCAACCTGGGCGACGCGCCCTTCAAAGTAATCGTCAAAACCCGGCACTTTAAAGCGCGCTCTCAGGCCGGGCCGAATAATGCCTATATTATCCGTCGGCAAATCGGCCTCGATTTCCATAGTTCTGTTATCAACAACGTTGAAGGCCGCCTGTCCGGGGGCAAGCATTTCGCCCGCCTTGACAAAGCACCTGGCCACCTGGCCCTCAAAGGGGCTTCGTATTTGGGCCTTGTGCAGGCGGCTCCTGGCGATGCCCAAGTTGCTCTCTGCAGCCCTGGCGCCGGCCTGGGCCGCCGTGTGATAGGTTTCGGCCTGTTGGGCGGCCTGCTTTGTGATACTGCGTTTTTCCAGCAGTTGAACGGCCCTGTCGTAATCCCGGCTGGCCTGCTCGGCCTGGGCTTGAGCTTGAACGAGCTGGGCCTCGGCGGCCTGCACGGCCAGTTGCAAATCTTCTTCGTCCTGCACAGACAGTACAGCGCCGCGCCCAACGTTGTCCCCTTCAAAAACCGCCACTCTGGTTAAACGCCCTGATACCTCGGCCCTCAACTCGGCGCGGTTTACGGCCAGCAGGTTGCCCGTAAAGGGAATGGCTGTGCGGAAGTCTCTTAGCTCCACCGTTACGAGCGTTACGGGGACTTCGGCCAATTCCTTTATCTGGCTCTGCCTGTTCAGTTCCTCGTTGCGCTTGGAGCGGTGATACGCGATAGAGCCGACGACGACAATTACAAGGGCCGCGCTGGAAAATATCAATTTGCCTTTCATGTTTATTCCTCGCAAAAACGGTGTCAATTAGGTAAAAGGGAAAGGGAGCGGCGGTGGTCAAAAATGGCGGACCACACGCCCAATTCGGCGCGGCGCAGCTGGCTTTGAAGCTGATAAGCGGTGCGCTCAGCCTGCAACAAGTCCAGGCTGGTTATCAGACCCTGGTCAAAGGATTCTTTGCTCACTCGCAACGCCTCCTGGCCCGTGTCGAAGGCTTTTTTAGCGGCCTCCAGAAAGGCCCTGGCCTTTACCAGCTCCCGCTCCGCGCTCTGGCGCTCCACGGCAAAGTTGCGCTCCTGGTTTATCCTTAACTGGCGGGTTTGCTCAAGCTGGGCCGTATTCTGGGAGCGCCTGCCGCTCATGCGCAGGCCGTCGAAGATGGGCCAGCGCATAGATACTGTAAAACGCCATGGGTCGTACGGCGACTTGAACAAATTTTCGGTTTTACTGGCCTGGTAGCCGTATTGGGCGCTCAAGTCAAACTTTGGCAGCAAATCCGACCTGATGATCTTGTTATTGGCCGTCAACATGTTTTCCTGGATTTTTAGCTGAGTTATCTCGCTTCGCTCCTCGCCGTTCAGACGCTCGTCTGATGCCGGCGGCAGGCCAATATCAGCTAAAGCTAGGTCTGTCTTTGGATCAAGCCCCAGCATTCCGCTCAGGACTTCCCTGGCCCTCTGGAGATTGGCCTCGGCCTGGAGGGCGTCCGGCATGACGGCGTAAAGCTCGCTTTCGGCCCTCAGGCGGTCCAGCTCGGTGGCGCTCTGCACTTCCAGCCTCGCCTCTACGTCGCTGAGGAATTGCTCCGCCGCAAGCCTGCGGGACGTTATCACCTCCGTCTCGGCCTTAGCCGATAAGACGGCCAGGTATGCCTTGGCCACGCCGTGCAGCACATTAAGCTCTGAGGTTTTATAGGCCGATTCCGACTCTCTTTCCCCCATTTTTGCAATATCAATGGCCGTGCTTATTTTTCCAAAATAGAACAGAGGCTGGTTGACGCCTATATTGGCCGTGTAATAAGTCCTGGGCGCAGTCAGCGCGCTCATGTCAATGGGAAGAAAAGAGTCTTCGCCCGTTAAGCTCTCGCCAAAGCTGCTATTGAGCATTGACACGTCTTTAACGCGGCTGAAATCGCCGCTGATGGTCAACTGGGGATAAATATCGGCCTTTGTGGCTTTTATAAGGCCCTTGCGCTCATCAACAACGGCCTTTGCCGCTTTTAACAAGGGGTTTTCCGAGCGCGCCCTGTTGATGGCGCCGGACAAATCCAGATTGGTTTGCCCGGCGTCGTCAGGCGCTTCACGAAGTTCAATAACCGCCGGGGGTAGCGCTGGAAGCATATTCAGGCTCCTTTATTGGAGTGTGAAGTGTTAAGTGCGGAGTTTGGAGTTTGGAGCATATTCAGGCGCCTTCATTTTTAAATACATCGGGGATGCCTATTCCCCTCAGGCTGAAATCAACAAAGTCACGGGCCATCTTTTCCAGGTCGTCGTCGCTGTAGGCCGCCCCGCGCATTTTTTGGATGATGTCAAAGTGCTTGTGGAAAAAGTATATAGCCCCTTGAACGTTAATTATCATCGCGTCCAGTTCAAACCTGGAGATATCCGGCCTCAGGATATTGACGCAGGCCGTAACGCGGTCTGACCACACGCGGATTTGGGCGATCATAAAATCCACCGTGGCGCTCCTTGAATCCGCTATTGTCTGGGTCCATAGTTTGTGGGCGGCCTCATGGAGCGGTTTCCGCGCATGGTCTTTGCGATCGCAAATCACCAGGTTTTCAAACAGCCCCTTTATATTGACCTTGAGGCTGGACAGCGCGGCCTCCCGCGCGTTTGGCGAATTAGAATCCGGCGCTTCAGGCATATTTTGGAGCCATTGGGAAAAATCAGAGATGACCCATCGCAGGGCGGCTTCATAAAGCCCTTCCTTGCTGCCAAAGTGATAGGCGATCATCGCAGGGTTGGCCTTTGCCTTTTGGGCAATTTTGCGCACGCCGACGCCGTCAAAGCCCTTTTCGGCAAAGGCCAGCAGAGCCGCCTCCATCAGGCGTTGCCGCGTATCCTGGCTGTACTCTTGTGCTTGTGAAATCATGGCGTAACGGTCTCTGCAAAAATTGATCAAACGATTGATTAAAAGATTGATCAACGCAACCTCTCATTTTAATCAATCGTTTGATTAAGTCAAGATTTTTTTTCCGCCATCATACCAATGTGCATTCAATCAAGATTGAATGACCTTGGTATGTGGAAATGGGAAGGCAAGCGTAACCAGCCCACATATCCAGAATAGCGCCGCCAGGCATTATTAAATAGAGGTTCTTGCAAAACCTCTTGAATTTACAGTTTACAATGGTGGAGGCGGCTTTCGCCGCGATGATTCCGGAAATGTGATGTTGCGCCATTTGCTCTCAGAAATTCATGGTATGGGTTTTGCAAGAGACTCAGGATATAAAACAATACTGGAGACAAACAAAAATGACGAACCCCCAGCAGTTGGAAATCAACCTGGAAGGCCAAACGCTCTCAGTAAAATACGGCAAGCGCATTCTAGATATCTTCAATCGCTATTTGCCTAAAGGGGAATTGAGTGATTCCGTTCTCCCCGCCGGGCATCAATCCGGCGTATTGGCGGCAAAACTGAATCAGCGGGTTGTGAGCTTAGATACCCCCATAAATTTTACCTGCCGCCTGACGCCGCTGTTTCTGGAAGACCGCGAAGGCGCCGCCGTTTATCGCCGCAGCGTCTGTCTGCTCTTATACGAAGCCATTAAAGAACTCTACCCTGAGGCAAGGGTGGTTGTCGGGCAATCCCTGGCCGGCGGCTACTACTTCGATTTAGAGAGCCAAACCCAACCGCTGCCCGACGCGCTGCCCGAAATAGAAACGCGCATGAGACGCATCGTAGCAGAAAAACGCCCATTTGTCCGCAGTATCACCACCAGTGAAGAAGCCTGCCGGCGCTTTGCCCAGGAAGGTTATGAAGACAAGGTCAAGCTGCTCAACAGCACACGGTGGGTTGAGGTTCGCCTGGTGGGGTGCGGCGTTTTCCAGGACATTCAACATGGCCCCGTCGTCCCGCACACGGGCTATCTGGAGCGGTTCAGCCTGTTTTTAATGCCTCCGGGCTTTATTCTTCAATTTCCGACTTCAGGCAACATTTTTGAAAGAGCCGATGGTTCCCCTTACCAATCTCTGTTTCAAATCTACCTGGAAACAAAGGTCTGGAATCAAATACTCGGCGTGACCAACGTAGGCACGTTGAACGAAGCCTGCCTGTCCGGCGAGATCGGCGAGGTCATAAAAATCGCCGAGGGCTTTCAGGAGAAAAAAATCGCCGGTTTTGCCGACGAAGTATCCAAGCGGCGCGACCGCGTCCGCCTGGTACTTATAGCCGGCCCGTCCAGTTCTGGGAAAACCACCTTCAGCAAGCGCCTGATGGTTCAACTAAGGGTGAACGGCTTGCGCCCTGTAACACTGGGTACGGACAACTATTTTGTGAACAGGGAACAAACGCCCCTCGACGATTATGGGCAGCCCGACCTGGAATCCTTAAAGGCCGTTGACACGGCCCTGTTCAACGAGCACTTAGACGCGCTTTTAGCCGGGCGCAGCGTGAACGTGCCTGTTTTCGATTTTCCGTCGGGAACGAGGGCCGAGCGCGTAATGCCGATGCAGCTTGGAGAGAACGACATACTAATCGTAGAAGGCATACACGGCCTGAACCCTGAGCTGACCCAGTCGGTTCCCCTTGAAAAAAAGTTGAAGATATATATCAGCGCCTTGACCCAGTTGAGCCTGGACGACCACAACCGCATAATGACGGCCGACATAAGGCTTCTCAGGCGCATCGTCAGGGATAGGGCCTTCAGGGGCTATAACGCCTCTAAGACCATCGCCATGTGGCTTTCTGTGTTAAGGGGCGAGAGAAAAAACATATTTCCATACCAGAGCGAGGCGGATTTGGTGTTCAACTCAAGCCTGGTTTACGAGCCTGCGGCCCTGCGCCCGTTTGCCGAGAGATACCTGCTGGAAGTCCCCATGGACGACGACAACTTTGGCCAGGCGTACAGACTATTGCAATTTGTCCGCATGTTCGTGCCCATATTCCCTGATGAAATTCCCCATACCTCAATCCTGCGGGAGTTTATAGGCGGAAGCAGTTTTGATTATTAGTGTAACGTCTCCCAATTAAGTAAGCATTAAGCAATGAAGGTTCGTCAGTGTATTTCCAGCGAAAAGGCTCATACATGCATCCACTCATGAAAATATTATAACATATTTAATTCACGGACGCGACACTAGCGTTGCGTCCGTGAGTTTGTTATGCTGCAATGTTTTCATGTATGGAGACATGTATGTCGTATCGCGGAAGGCAAAAGATGCTGGTTTCCCAATAAAGACATGGCGCAGCTACTCGGTGATTTGCGCTTTTTTACCTCCGCGTCTGACGTGGGGCAACTGGGCTTTTGCCATGCCGAGGTGGCCTTTGTGGGGCGCAGCAACGTGGGAAAATCCAGCATGTTGAACGCCATAGCCCAGCAGAAGCAGTTGGCGAGGGTTTCCAAGACCCCCGGCAGAACCAGGCTCATCAACATTTTTGTGACAGGGATTGACAGGTGGGTGGTTGACCTGCCCGGCTATGGCTTTGCGTCCGGACCCGTAGCGGAAAGGCTGTCATGGCGGACTATGATAGAAGGTTATCTGACGGGCAGAAAGTCTCTGCGGCTCATCTTTATCCTGGTTGACGCTGAAGTTGGGCCAACGAAACTTGACATTCAAATGATTGACTGGCTTAGGGACATGGATTTGCCCTACAGAGTAGTGGCTACAAAGACAGACCGGGTTAAGCCCTCAAAGCAAGCGTCCCAGAGAAAAGCGGTCGCGGCCAAACTGGGCCTGCAATCGGGCGACATAGCCTGGGTCTCCGCCGTCAAGGGCGCGGGCATAGCGGAATTCCGCAGGGAAGTGACCGGGATATTGGAGTCATGAATCTTTCTATGTCAAGATCACATTCTGCAACCTTGACATAGAAGTTTGGGTTGGAATTACGGCGCCTCCTCCCCAAAAGAGGGGGACCCAATATTTGTGCATAAATAGAATAAACGGTATAAAATATCGAATACGGAGACAGCTATGTCAGACCAGCCCAGGCAATCCCTCTATGGCGAATCCAACGCGCCTGACATTGAGCGGGACAAGCCGCTTAAATTGATGGAGCTTATTTCAGGCGTGTTTTCAGAGCCTGTGGAGATATTTAAGCGATTATCCAAATTGCCTCAATGGGTTGGGGCGATGTTGTTAATAGCAGCTTTCTCGTTGGTTTTAGTCATAGTCTGGGCCGCTAATGTTGACGCGGTAGAGTTTATGACTACGCAAGTTGAGCGCAGCTATCCTCAACTATCCGGCGCTGAACTGGATCGGGCTGTTGAAATTGCCACGAAATTTTTCTATATCTCATACGTAGGCACAGGCGCTGTTGGCACAATTTTCGTCCTCTTCTTTTTCGGCCTTATTTATTGGGCTGTTGGCCTGATTTCCGGTGAAGACTTGAAGTGGAGGCCCACATATCAGCACGGCCTTGTCGTCGCTGTAATCCCTGGCCTCGTCACTATTCCATACATGCTGCTCGGAACGATGATGGCGTTTCTGAACCCGGTCGGGACATTAAGGCAAGATCAAATAATTCCGTCGTCCCTCGAATATTGGATTCAGTCAGACAATCCCAAGCTCTCGGCGCTGTACAGCTCTATAGATTTATTTCAGTTGTTTCAATACGCGCTGATATTTATTGCGGCTAAACACGCTCTAAAGGCCAAAACCTGGGGCGCGGCCCTTTGCGTAGCGCTGACCTTGCTGGGGGTAGTCGTCCGGGTTGTGTTCGCCAGGTGATACAGTCAACGCACTTGAAAATCGGTACAAAAACGAGCTATAGTGATTCAACTTGAGAAGCGTCTTGCAGTATTAAAGTTACGTCTGCGCTTTCCGTTTCGCTCCCCGCCTGCTGGCGGCTCGCTACACTTACGGCGCAGCCTACGCGCCTCATTTCATTATCTTTAAGGCTATAGCGTTTCCGGCTCAAATGTATCACCGGAACCCATGCCGACACTTGGTATAGGATTTTTCGAAGAAGGTTGATTGACTATTACAGCAACACTGTGCTAAACTGAATGCCTTGACGCGGGGTGGAGCAGTCCGGTAGCTCGTTGGGCTCATAACCCAAAGGTCGGGGGTTCAAATCCCCCCCCCGCTACCAAAGATCAAGCCTTTGTTGATGTTTCCAAACTAGAATCAACGACAGCCGGGATGGCTTAAATTAAATATTTTTCGTTTCGCCTGACCGCCTGCCTTTGCATAAACCCGCCTTTAACCTACAATGTAACCATGTTGTTCACGCGCCTTGCTTTAGTTTTTGCGCTTTCGCTGTCACTGCACGCCCAAAAGCGGCCCCAGCAACAGCAACAATACTACTACACGTACGTTGACCGTAGCGGAAAGATGGTGATAAACAATTTGCCGCCGGATTACATGAAAGGCAAGGGCTATGCCCTGATTGACGTAAAAACGGGGTTGGTCAAGCTGGCGATCACTAAATCCCAGATGTCTCAAGTACTCCGCAGCCCGGAACTCATTTCACTGATTGACCGTATTGCTGAAGAACACGACGTTGATACCTGGCTGGTCAGGGCCATCATTCAAGTCGAAAGTGCGTTTTATGAGCGGGCGCACAGCAGGAAAGGGGCGATGGGGTTGATGCAGCTGATTCCTGCCACAGCCGAGCGATTTGGCGTTCTGGACCCCTTTGACCCGATTCAGAATATTACGGGCGGCGTTAAATACCTCCGCTGGCTGATTGACCATTTCAACCAGGATTACACAAAGGTGATCGCCGCATATAACGCTGGAGAAAACGCCGTTAAAAAATACAAGGGCATTCCGCCGTTTGCCGAGACTAGGGCCTACGTTCCCAAGGTCAAACGGCTATGGGAAAACAAATCCGTCGTTGCCGACCCAAAGGCAACAGGCGCTATAGATTATCTGAAAGAGGGACGCGGCGGATTTGTAGTCAGCGACAAACAAAATCCAGGCGGCCAAAAAGCCTCCCAGGAGCCGTCAACAGCCCAGCAGGATCAAGTCGTGGCTCAAAAGCAGCCCGTGTACTACTGGGAGGACGCGGACGGCAGACCGACCATTTCTGACAGGCCCCCGCCAAAAGACGCCAGAAACGTGAAAATCTACTAAAAACCTGTATCGTCGTCTATAAAACTCTCCAAGGCCCTGCAAGCCTCGTCAGAGGCGTTTTGCAGGCATTTAAATATTTCATCCGGCGGCGCTTCAATTTTGCAACCCCTGCCGTACGCTTCGAGTACAGCGGAGATTATCCTGACGCGCGCGGCCCCTATGGTTCCGCAGGAACCTTTGAGCGCGTGGGATACTTCCCTGAGTTTTACAAAGTCATTTGCTTCAATAGCCGCTTTAATTGCGGATAGTCTGGGGGGGGTGTCGGCTTTAAAAATGCCGAACATCTCCCTTGCCAACTCAAGCCTGCCGTCGTCAACGTCCTTTAATTGCTCAAGGGTTTCTATGTCCAGGACGGGAATATTGTTGAGTTCATCAAGGGGAACAATGTTTGGTTGAGTTGATGTCATAATTTGATTCTATTATAGTCGTGTGACTTGTGGAGCAGAACACTTTTCCCATGGTTTAGTCAACGTACATGAGTTCTGCTCCAAAAGTCACATGTGCGGACGCGACACTAGCTGCGAATACGGCATCGCTAACATCCCTGGTTGCGAAACGCGGTTGTGAACCGAAAATGCTATAAAGACAATCTAAAGATAACGGACTCTTGTCCCGGGTTGCCAGGGCGGTCATTATGGTTTTTGTAACTGTGTACCCGTAGCTCAGTTGGATAGAGCGTTGGCCTCCGAAGCCAAAGGTCGCGCGTTCGAATCGCGCCGGGTGCACCATTGATTGACTATAGTAACCACGGAGGCGCGATGGCGGCTGAAATACTGGATGGCAAAAAACACGCTGACGGCATGATCGAAGAAGTCAGGGCCAGGGTTGCTGAAATTACTTCAAGGGGAAAGCGCGCCCCCGCCCTTGCTGTCGTCCTTGTTGGCGACGACCCCGCCAGTCAGGTGTACGTCCGTAACAAGGTTACAGCCTGCTCCCGCACGGGTATCAGTTCTATAGAGCATAGACTAAACGCCGGCGCGACCCAGGGTGAAATCAATACGCTTGTTGATTCCCTTAACGCCGATGACTCGGTAGATGGCATACTGGTTCAACTGCCGTTGCCCAGACACGTTGACGCCAAGTCTGTACTGCTCCGCATTAGCCCCGCCAAAGACGTGGACGGCTTGCACCCCTACAACCAGGGCCTGCTGCTGCAGGGCGCCAAAGGGTTGCGTCCCTGCACGCCCAGCGCGGTTATGCACATGCTCAAGGCTCACGGCGTCCCCATGAAAGGCGCGCGCGCAGTGGTCATCGGGCGCAGCGAGATAGTCGGCAAGCCAATGGCCTTTATGCTCCTGGAAGAACACGCAACGGTCACAATAGCCCATAGTCGCACACAGGATTTACCCGGACTCTGCCGGCAGGCCGACATTCTGGTAGCCGCCATAGGGCGTCCCGGGATGGTGGAAGGTTCCTGGATAAAGCCTGGCGCTGTCGTTGTTGACGTGGGCATAAACGAAGTCACTGATGAATTGCTTGCCGCAAAGATAATGGCGAATGAACCAAAGAAGCTGGAAACACTGAAAACAAAGGGCAGGGTGCTTTGCGGCGACGTGCGTTTTGGCGAAGCTCTGCATACAGCGGGTTCAATAACGCCTGTGCCGGGCGGCGTAGGCCCACTGACGATAGCGGGGTTGATGATGAATACGCTTTTTGCTCAAACACCATCACTAACGCTATAAAATCAAGCGCATGCTTTCAAGGTTATTTAGCGCCTGGGTAATTTGCAGGGGTTGTCTGAGGCCAATGCCGGACGGGGGAGAAGCGGGACTATGCGCGTCCTGCTGGGGCGGGCTTTGGCCACTGGCCGAAGAGCGGTGTCCACGCTGCGCTTTAGCGCATGGCGCGGAACGGCCCTGCCCGGATGAAGTGGCCTGGGAATACGGCGACGCCCTGTGGAATTACCGTGGGGGGAGGCCCGCGATGGGAATGCTGCTTGTTCCGGGCATCAAGTCAGGCGAAAAGGGTTGGCGAAGGGCATTGTTAAAGCGTGTTTCATCAGCGGAACTGCCGGAGTGGGCCGGAGACGCTGACCTGGTTACTTCCGTCCCGCCATCGCCATGGCACAGACTGCTGCGCGGTTTTGACCTGACAGAAGAGGCGGCGCGGCTCATATCCAAAAAAATAGCCCGCCCCTATACTAAAACCATGAGCAGGACATGGCTTTCAAAGCGTCAGGCCAAACAAACCGAAAGCCAGCGGCGGAAGATGCCTCAAAAAAACATGTACTTACGCAGTAACGCAGACGTGTCAGGAAAAACAATCCTGCTGGTTGACGACGTCTGGACTACAGGAACGACCCTCCTGCGCTGCGCCAAAGCGCTGTTGAAAGCGGGCGCAAGCGCAGTAAGGGTGATTAGTTTGTTCAGGGCTGTTTGATTCAGGTCACTTGGCGTACGCGGTAGTTTTGTTAACGAGTATGAACCACATGGTTTTTGTTGTGATCTTCTTGCCCTGGGCTTCGGCCGCCTTGACCTTGGCGGCGTATTCGGCGTGTCCCGCGTCAAACAGCCCTAAAACTACGGTGTATGACGCTATTTCGGTACTATCCCCCGTGGTGTTGGAAGCGGCGGGGTACCCTGTGAACAGCCCGTGGCGGTCGGCGGTGCCGCCGATGGTGGTTTGCACCACACAGCCGGTTGATATAACCAGCGCTGCCGCGGCAATAAAAGAGAATAAGGTTTTTTTCATAATCAGCCTCCTTGGCTGGAAAAACGCGCCGTCGTTGGTTCTGGCGCAGTTAATAGAGCTGCGGCTATAGTCGCAGCGGTTAGGGTAGTTGGTTGTAAGTGATTCAAGGGCTGCTCCTTCGGCGAAATGCCGTAATAAAGAGCCTTGAAAATTATAATACAAAAAAAAAAAAAATCAATTTTTTTTACGTGCGCCGCAACGCAGACGTATTGCGCAAAGTTATATTGTTATGTTGACGGGCAGGTTGTATCCTTATTTTTATTGGAGGATCAAATGTCCAGCGATCCACACGCAAAGCCGCAGACCGCTATTTTCAGCAAGGGCTACGACCCCCGGCGATCTGAAGGCGCTGCGATCCCGCCTGTTTTTCGCACATCAACATTTCTTTTCAAGGACGCCGAGGAGGGCAAGCGGGCCTTTGAAATCGCATACGGAAAATCTCCCGCCAAAGCAGGCGAAAGCCCGGCGCTGATATACTCCCGGGTCAATAACCCCAACATCGAAATACTGGAAGAAAAATGCGCGGCCTGGGACGGCGCCGATGAAGCGGCGCTATGCGCAAGCGGCATGGGCGCAATCAGTTGCACGTGCTTAACCTTTCTCAAGCCAGGGGACACGCTTATATTCAGCGACCCAGTCTATGGCGGCACTGAGCATTTTTTCCGCGCCATGCTTCCCGAGTTCAACATAAAAACCAGGACCTTCCCGGCTGACGCAAGTCTGGACGTCATAGAAGACCTGGTAAAGAACGACCCCGCCATTAAAGTCATCTATCTGGAATCTCCGGCCAACCCCACGATGGTAGTCTGCGACGTGCCAGGCGTTGTGGCTGTAGCCAAAAAATACTCCACCAATGACCGCAGGATACTGGTCATGGTTGACAACACCTTTATGGGGCCGATTTTTTCCAGCCCATTGAAAATGGGCGCCGACATTGTTTTATATTCGGCCACAAAGTTCTTTGGCGGCCACTCCGACCTTGTCGCGGGCATCTCCATGGGGCGCAGGGAACTCATGGCCCAGGTCAAGGGCTACCGGACGATATTGGGAGCTACCTCTGACCCGGACACGGCCTGGCTGATACACCGTTCTCTGGGAACTCTCCAGTTGAGGATGGAAAACCAGCAAAAGAGCGCCCTGAAGATAGTGGAATTGCTACTGAAGCATCCATCGGTCGAGCGGGTGGCCTATCCCGGACTGGATTGCATGGGGCCGCGCCAGATTGAACTGTGCAAACAACAGTTTACAGGCACCGGCAGTCTGATAGGCTTTACCGTAAAGGGCGGCGAAGCCGAGGCTTTCCGCGTCCTGAACTCGACGGTGCACATAAAGCTGGCCGTGAGCCTGGGCGGTATAGAATCCCTGATTCAGCACCCGAGCACAATGACCCATTCGGACATGAGCGCCGAAGCAAAAATCAAGTCGGGAATAACGGAAAACCTGATACGCCTGAGCGTTGGCCTGGAGGACGTTGACGACCTGTTGGCAGACCTGAAACAGGCGCTGGACCGTTGCGTTACTACATAAAAATCGCATTAAGCTCTGGCATAAGACGTAACTGGCATGGCAGACAAACTCATTCTTTTAACCAACGACGACGGCGTCTGGGCCCCCGGACTTGAGACGCTTGTCAAGGTCGCCTCTAATTACGGAAGGCCCGTAGTGGTGGCCCCGGACAGAAACAGGTCGGCTATCTCCTCGGCCATGTCTGTGCATAATATCTTGCGCGTGGAAGAAATCGCGCCGGATCGCTACTCATGCGACGGAACGCCGGTTGACTGCGTGTTGACGGGCGTCCGCTACATACTTGAAAAAGCGCCCGATTGGATACTCTCCGGCATTAACTGGGGCTTTAACCTCGGCGAAGACGTGCTGTACTCCGGCACCGTGGGCGCCGCATTTGAAGGCCGCTTGCAGGGCGTGAGGAGCGCAGCCTTTTCACTGCACCGACAAGGGAATTTAGAAGCGGTTCTGCCGTGGCTCGAACGCTTTTTAGATAACTGGGAAAGGTTTGAACTGCCGTCGGACACCATTTGGAACGTCAATTTTCCCGAATGCGAGCCAAAGGGCTTCCGCATGGCCGCCCAAGGCAGGCGCAGGTACTATGACCTGATGGAGCAGCGCCTAGACCCCCGCGGCAAACCCTATTTCTGGATAGGCGGGGACGGCGGCCCCGAGTACGTGGAAGGCAAGGGTATGGACGCCGATGCGGTTCACGGCGGATTTATAAGCGTAACGCCTGTACAAATGAATCTGACCTGCCATGAGGCCATGGCAAGGCGCACGGAGTTTGATGAGATTTTTGGGCGCTTATTCACTTTCAGCCCCAACGGGCAACTCTAAGTAAAACATACTGCCCGACTCCAGGGCTTCGTACTTAGCCGAGCCGCCGTGGTCTTCCGCTATTTTTCGGGCTATGGCAAGTCCCAGCCCCGTGCCGCGCTGCTTTGTGCTGAAGTACGGCTCAAATAAATGCGCCCTTACTTCTGGCGGTACTCCAGGCCCATCGTCTTTAACGGACAGCAGCGCTTTGTTGCCCGCTTGCCTCACTTCCAGCGTTATTTTTCCCTTGTCCTGAATGGCGTGGATAGCGTTGTCTGTAAAATTGATAAGAGCGCGCTTCACCATGTCGCCGTCCCAGACTACGGGTACTGGCTCATCGGGCAGGAGTAATTCCAGGTCGGCTTTTTCCTGGGAGGAAACATAGAGCGCGTGTACTTGCCGCGCCAATTCACGCGCGTCGCAAGGAGCGGGCTGGGGGGCGGGCAGTTTTGCAAAATGCGAGAAACTGTCAACCAGGCGGGCAAGACTCGCCACCTCTGCGAGTATGGTTTCAGCGCCTTCGGAAACGGTCTGCGGCTCCAGACGACCCTCCCGCACTCTGCGGGCCAGCCTTTGGGCGGTCAGTTTTATTGGCGTCAGCGGGTTTTTAACCTCATGGGCCATCCTGCGGGCGACCTCCTGCCAGGCGGCGCGCTTCTCGGCTTGGGCCAAAAGGCTTAAATCCTCCAACACGGCCAATCCGCCGCCGCCGGTGAGGGGTACTATCATAGCCTTGACCGGCCGCCCCTCCCCCTCGCTTCCTATTCTTAACTCCTCCTGGCGAGGCCTGGCTGTTTGCCGTACTTGGTCTAAGAGGTCGGGCAGTTCCCCTGAGCGGGAGCGCCAGGCCGTGTCGCTCCAATAGTTGATTTCAGGATCGAATGACTCCATGCCGAGCCAGGACTGGGCCGTATTATTACATGTTCGCAGACATCCATCAGCGGTTATGGATAGTACGCCCACCGGCAGGGCGTCCAGGAGTTCATTCAAATAAGCCCGTTGCCTGTCTATGCGCTGTGTATGGCGCTTGATTTCTTCGTTGCCTGTTTTAAGGTCCCGTGTCATCGCGTTAAAGCTGCGCGACAAAAGGGCCAGTTCGTCTTCGCCCTCTTCGGGCAGCGCGACTTCAAGGTCTCCCATTCCAACGCGCTGGGCTGCTTTTGCCAGGGCGCGCACAGGCTCGGCGATGACCCTGGATAAGGTCAGCCCCGTCCAAACTGCGGCAAAAATAGTGAGCAGCGTCAGGAAGAGCAGTACGTTGTCAGTAAGGCCAACCAGGGCGCTGGACATCTCTCTGATTTGCCGGGCCTCTTCCTGTCGTCGTTCAAGCCTCGCCAAACTATCCTGAACATCCCTGGGTATCAGCCGCCCCGCGACCCACGGGCCATACCGCCCTAAATACCAAGTGCCGTCAGGGCCAGCCTCAGTCGTCCACGCCTCTTCGTCGCCGGATAGAACAGGCGCTTTTATGCCAACTTTAAGGACGGTCTGTTCCATGCGCGAGCATAAGTCCAGGTCGAGTTCCGACAACGCCTGCTGGGGCGCCTGGTTGAGGCTGGCCGCGTTTTTGGCCTCACGCTGAATCCTTGTCAGTTGCTCTTTTTTGTACATGCGGGAGATTTCGCCGCCGTCCCTGATAATGAGCTCTGTTTCAGGGGCAAACCACCGCTCGACGTTTTTCAGGATGTATCGCCGCCCCATGACGAAGAGCATCGCGCTGGGTAGTATGACCACGGCCAGAAAGGTGATCACGAGCTTGGTGCGTATCCTGGCGCCAAGAATCCCGCTGCGCCGCTCAAAATATATCTTAGCCAGCGCCCTGGCCACCATGAAAATTATCAGGCCGATGACCAGGGTATTAGCCAGGCCCAGGGCCAACAGCCCGCCCCAGCGACTGACGCCGTGGACGCCTGCTTCCGAATAGCTGAACAGTTTATATAGTTTGAAAATTGTATAGCTGGCCGCAGCCAGCCCCGCCGCGAAATACAAGCGGACAAGTTCAGCGTTGCGTTTGTGTTTGGTTTTGGACATGAGAGATAGATTAGCAAACCGCGCTCAACCAGAATAGAATGCGGCATACAATAAGTTATCAGTTGAGCTAATTGCAAAACCTCCGACTTTGCCAAAAATGCGGGTGACATATGCGCGTTTTTCATGTATTGCCGCTCTAGCGCACAATGTTCTCAGGATGTTTTGCAATTAGCTCAAAGTGTTTTGAATTAGCCGCTGACCTCGTATGGATTGAAGATAATCCTTGATGAAGCCGTTTGGAGGGCGTCTAAAAACGTTTCGCGTTTTATGTTTTTGAGGGCCACGACAAAGCCCAGCAGAGGGATGCGCCGCCGCGCCGTGATTTTGAATCGCTGGGACAAGCGTTTAAAAGACGCGGGGTCTAAAAAACAATCGCTCAGCGTACCTATAGATATATGCTCCACTTTGTCCTGAATCGTCCCAATCATGGATAGCGTCAACGGTCCTTCAATCCGCAGCCTGTTATCCTCGTCACGATTGTCCTGAGCATCCAGAGGCAAATCCGCCAACTTAGAAATAAATTCTATGTTCTCCGCCACGCGCACGAAGTTGGCCGCGTCCGCCTGGGCGCAGTATATGAATTGAGCGTCGGGCAGGGCGGCGACCTGGGTAATGCGCCCTGCCGCGCCATCCACCAGAACGGATTTCACCAGATTGTCCTGGAGTATAAAACCTATTGCCTGGGCCAATTGGCTTAAATGCTCCGGCCCTGCCAGCGTCACAGCGCCTGGGCGCACAACGCTGCATACGCACAGTTGACCAATGGCCGAGCGCCCGGGCAGAGCCTCAATGATATCCAGACTGGCTTCAGAGGCTCTCAGCAGGGGGATGGAAGTTATGACAACATCCCCACGCTCAACCCGTAATAGAGGCGACTTGCCGCCCCCGCCAAAGCCGATTGTAAAAAGGCCCACGGCGCCAACCCTTTGCGCCTCAACTGCGGTGGCCTGTAGAGCGGACGTCTTGCCCGACCCCTTGCCTGAGCCGGTGAAGACCGTGACGCGGTTTTGGAATAATTTATAATTCATTATGAATTACAAATTTCTTTTTTTTCTTAACAGCCCTCCCGGTTCCAAACATAGCTTATCGCCCGATAGCAGGGCGGCGACGCCTTCAGAAGCGCCGTAGCGGGCCGCGTCGCCTGGCTCTGTCGCCGGGGCGTGAGCGGAGGCTTGCTGCTCGGGCCAGGTGTACGTGGTGATAACGCCCTCGTAGTTTCGCAGGATGGCCCGCCCCTCGCCCATAGATATAAGGTAATTGGGCATCACGGGTATCTTGCCCCCGCCGCCAGGAGCGTCAACCACGTAAGTGGGCACCGCCATGCCCGTGGTGTGGCCGCGCAGGTTTTCTATTATCTCGATGCCCCTGGAAACGCTCGTGCGGAAGTGGCTTATCCCAAGGGACAGGTCGCACTGGTAGATGTAATAGGGCTTAACGCGGATTGAAAGCAGCTTGTGAACCAGCTTTTTCATCACAACGGGGTCGTCGTTTACGCCCCTTAAAAGCACGCTTTGATTGCCAAGGGGAATGCCCGCGTCGGACAGCCTCGCGCAGGCGTCTCTGGCCTCAGCCGTGATTTCGTTGGGATGGTTAAAGTGAGTGTTCAGAAAAATCGGATGATATTTTTTCAGCATGTTGACCAGTTCAATCGTAATGCGCTGGGGCATCACGGCGGGCATCCTCGTGCCTACGCGGATGATTTCAACGTGGGGGATTTCGCGTATGCGCCTGATGATTGACTCCAGCCTCTCATCTGGCAGAACTAAGGGATCGCCGCCGCTTATCAAGACATCTCTCACCACGGGCGTATTTTTTATGTAGTCAATGGCCTTTTGAACGTTTTCCTCCGGCATGTCAACGTCCGTATGGCCCACCAGCCGGCGGCGGGTGCAGTGACGGCAGTTCATAGAGCAAATGTTTGTCACCAGCAGCAGAACCCGGTCGGGGTACCTGTGGGTTAAGCCGGGAACAGGGCTGTCAACGTCCTCGTGCAGAGGGTCGCGCAGGTCTGAAGCGTGGTCAAGCAATTCCGCCAGCTTGGGTACAGACTGTATTCGCACGGGGCAATTCGGGTCGTCGCTATCCATCAGCGCGGCATAGTAAGGCGTGATTTCCATAGTGAATTTTTCAAGGCAGCGCCGGAGGTTTTCCCTCTCCTCGTCCGTCAGCTTGATTACCTTTTCAAGCATTTCGACGCTGTGGATATTGTTTTTCAGTTGCCAGCGCCAGTCGTGCCACTGTTCTGGGGTAACGTCTTTAAACAGGGCAATGGATCGCCAGTCAACGGATTTGTATTTCGCCAGTTCCATCACGCTTTCCTCAGCTTAAACATAGCCCGCACATCGTCTGGCCTGGCTATTTCGCGTCCGCAATCTTTGGCAATGCGCGCCGCCCTCTCGACCAGCTCCGCGTTGTTCTTTGCCAGCCGCCCCCTGGAGTAATAAATATTATCCTCAAAGCCAACCCTGACGTTGCCGCCCAGAGCCAGAGCGCCGTAAATGGCGTCCAGGTTGGCCTTGCCTCCAATGCCCATAGCAGTCCAGTACGCGCCCTCGGGCAACTTGCGGACGAAAAACTCCAAAACGTCAACCTCATATCTGGCCGCGCCGGGGACGTTCAGAACCAGGCCATAGTGATAGGGCGCTTCCAGCAGACCCTCTTTAATCAGCATCTTGCTGGCGTACACGTGGCCCAAATCAAAACACTCAAGGGTTGGCCTGACGCTGTATTCCTTCATAGCGGCGGCGAACTCGCGCATTATGGGCAGGGTATTGATGATGTATTCGTCGCCAAAGTTGACCGTGCCGCAGTCCAGGCTTGCCATCTCGGGCTTGAGCGTTACAGGCTGGAGCCGCTCCTCCGGCGTCATCCCGACAGCGCCGCCCGTTGTGACTTCAATGACCATATCGCACTTAGAGCGCACCAGGTCTATGGCCTTCTTAAAAACGGCCTTGTCCTGGGTAGGCGTCCCATTGTCTTTTCTGACGTGCAGGTGTAGTATTGACGCCCCTGCCTCGTAGGCCTCAAAAGCGCCAATGGCGATTTCTTCCGGCGTAATGGGAAGAGCGGGCTGCTGTTCCCGCGTGGTTTCTGCCCCTGTGATAGCGCAGGTGAGTATCAGTTTGTCGCTCATGAGTGGCTCCTGGGGCTTGTTACATTTATAGTCAACAACTTGCGAAATGGCATCAATGATACGTCGTGGGTTTCGACTGTCGCCTTGAAACGCTTTCTCCAAAGCCGTCGTCCACCGGAAAGCGTTTTTCTTCTATTATTTCAATGAAAGACCACTGACTGCCCTTGGGGAGATTGCCTTTTGGAATATCCAGCACTTTAACTTTCAAAAGGCGGTTGTAAATCGGAAAATCCAGTTCATCCCCAACGGATATTTCAGCGCTGGCCTTACGGGGAACGCCATTGATCCGAACATATCCTTCATCGCAGAGTTCTTTTGCCAGTTCCCTGCGCCTGACCAAATAGGTCGTCTTGAGAAATAAATCCAGCCTCATGCTTATCCTTTAATTATTTGCTCCTTGGGTACCATGTAGCGGATGTTGGCACGGGTTCGTTGAGCCTGAAGATAGTGCTGGAGGGCGTTTGCCGCTTTTGGCTCCTGGAGTTTCTGAATTATTTCCCCCCTGACGGCGTCAAAAGGTTTAACGCCTTCCATTTCAGAAGATATCAGTTGTATGAGGATATAGTCTTTATCCGTTTCAACCACGTCGCTGATTTCATCCGGCTTGAGCTTAAGCGCGGCGTTTTCAATAGCCGGTATCAGCAGGCCCGTCTCAACCCATCCGAGATCCCCGCCGGTTCCCCTGCTCGGGCTATCAGAAAAATCCTTTACCAGCGACTCAAAGGACGCGCCCTTTTTTAATTCTTCCTGAATCTTCGTCAGCGTCTCTCTCGCTGAGGCGCCGGCCGTATAAGCCTCGCGTTTGTGAATGATCAGCTCCCTGATCCTGAACCTCGCAGTCTGTTTATAGTCGGCCTGGTGTTCGTTGTAGTAAAGCCTTGCTTCCTGCTCTTCAATTGGAACCTTGCGGTACACTTCCTGGTAGAGTAGCGACTCAATAACAAAACTCTGCCTCTGCTGGCGCAGGAATTCACTCAGGCTGAGGCCCATCTCCGACTTGATTGCCCTTTCGAGTTCATATTCGGACGTCATCTGCGTCCGCTTTTTTAAGTCTTCCAAAAATTCGGCCTCGCTTGGAATAAAGGCCAATAGCTCCTTTTCGGTGGCAACGTCCAGTAAGACAAAAGCGTCAATAAGCTCCTGCATCGTTTTTTCCCGTGCGTCCCTGAGCTTGGCGTCCAGTTCTTGTCCTGAAAATTTGCGATACAACTCCGCGTGCTGCTGCTCCAGCGCCTGCTGAAAAGACTTGCGCGTGATGATGTGGCTGTTGACAGCCACCAGTATTTCCTCAATGGTGGTCTGGGCAAGCAAAGCAGGGGCAGTTAATAATAGCAGCGCGGCAATTTTCACTTTTTGTCTCCGCCATGTTCGCTATTTGCCGGAATCGCGGCGTCATCGTTTTCCTCAAACCCCAATTCGTCCTTTAATGAACTGATAAAGCTGTTCCAGGTTTCAGTCCTCATTTTATCAACCAGTTGCCTTTGAACAGCCCCCCTGGCCTCATCAAAAGTCTGCGCGCGCTCAGGCGTGAAACTTTCGACCAGGATCAGATGGTAGCCAAATTGCGTCCTTACAGGCTCGCCGATAACTCCGGTTTCCTGTGTTCGTACGGCCTCGGCAAACTGCGGAACCATTTGGGCGGGTCTGAAGTTTTCGTAAAGCCCGCCTTTTTCCTTGCTGCCGGGGTCATCACTGTATTTCCTGGCGACTTCATCCCAGCTCCTGCCGCCGAGAATCTCTTTTTTTGCCTCGAATATCTTGGCCAGGGCTTCTTCGTCCGTTGGCTTGTCAGTCTCGCTTTCAGAGCCGCGCACATTTACAAGGATGTGCCTGGCGCTGGCGCTTTCCGGTGTTTTGAACCTGTTAATGTTTTCTTCATAAAAGGTTTTGATTTGGTCTTCGGTGGGCGCCGAGAGGCTTTCCAGCTCAGGGCCTTTTTTGCTGATGATTTCCTGAATCAACAGGGTTTTAGTAACGCCGGCCAGCTTGGTTTTAAAATCAGGCGTCTTGTCTAAACCATCTTTTTGGGCTTTGGCCGCCAAAAGCATCTGTTCCATGAACCTCTTTTGGGTCTGCTTTTGCATTTCAGGCGTGTTTTTCACCCGTTCCACCTCAGGGGCGCGCATCGTCAACGGCAGATAATCAAAAAAATCAGACTCGCGATAGACTGTCTTTCCAACGCGGCCAATGATTTTGTTTTCTGCGGACGGTTCGTTTTTTTGCTTGCCCTTCAGCTGTTTAGGCTGGGCTGGTTTTGTCTGGCCAGCCTGTGGCGCCTGGGCGTCCTGGGCCCCCAGGGCTATAAAAAACAAGGAGAGAAACGCGGCTCGTAACATCATGCTACAACCTCAAAAAAGAGTTAAAGAAAGCCGGAAGAATCCAGCGCGAAACACTTTATCTTAACACTATTCCGTCCCGCCTGACCCAGACTGTTTTCCACAGGGCGAGCTGAAACATTATAATGTTTCCAATGACCGTAAAGTTTCCGGCCAGCTCGCTCAAGGGGGCAAGTCAGAATAATATAAGGACATTCGGTCACACAGCGTTTAAACCACCCTTGCAGACGTCTGGTAACTGATTTGCTGTTCCCTTAATTGAATTGTGACATGAAATTACCTCTTGTAGCCATCTGTGGACGCCCCAACGTGGGCAAATCCACACTGTTTAACAGGATTACGCGCACCAGGGCCGCCCTGATTCACGACCTGCCGGGAATGACGCGCGACCTGTCTTACGGGCGAGTCGTCTGCCTGGACAATTCAGGCGTTCCCGTTGAAGTGTTTGACCTGATAGATACGGGGGGCCTGAATTATGAGGGCCAGGACGTAATCACGCTGGGCATTACGCGCATGGCGGAGAGCGCCATTAAAGAAGCCCACGTCATACTGCTGATGGTTGATGGTCACGCCGGTTTTACAACCGGCGACGCTGAAATCGCCCAACGGGTGCTACGCTTAGGCAAGCCCGCCATCCTGGTGGTGAATAAACTCGACGGCATGAAAGGCGGCGCGCCGGACGGGGCTTTTTATGAACTCGGCTTTGAGGAAATGCGCATGGTCAGCTCCACCCACGGCGATGGAGTCGCCGATCTGCTGGAATCTGTGCGGAGCGCCCTGCCCTTTCACCGCACGCCCGAAGAAGCGGAGGAACACCATGCGTCCGACGAACTGCGCTTCGCCATCATCGGGCGGCCCAACGTGGGCAAGTCCAGCATGGCCAATTGCCTGCTGGGTTTCGAGCGCAGCCTGGTCAGCGAAGTCGCCGGCACCACCAGGGACGCCGTTGACGCCATATTCAAGCGCGGAGATAAAGTATATCGCCTCATAGACACAGCGGGCATCAGGCGCAAAGGCAGGACATCCCAGGGGGCTGAAATATTGTCTGTTTTAAAGGCCAAGCAGGCCATGGCCAGGGCAGACGTCAGCCTGCTGCTGATAGACGCCCTTGAGGGCGTGACGCACCAGGACGCCGTCATAGCCGGATATGCCCAGGACGCGGGCGCGGCTGTGATACTGGCAGTGAATAAATGGGACGCCGTCGAAAAGGACGGCTTCACGGCCATACAAATGGAAGATCACATCAGGCGCGAACTGGGATTTCTTCAGCACGCCCCTATGATATTTATCTCTGCGCTCACGGGCCAGCGGGTTTCCAGGTTATTCAACCTGATTGACGAAGTCGCGGCGTCTCACTCAAGAAGGATTTCCACGGGGGAGATGAATCGCTTTCTGGCCGAGACCGTAGCCGCGATGAACCCCCCGGCCGTGGACGGCAAGCTGCCTAAATTGTTCTACATGGCCCAGGTCGGCGTCAGGCCCCCTAGTTTTGTCATTAAAGCCAATATTTGCGGCGGCATCCATTTTAGTTATCTGCGCTACATGGAAAACCGCCTGCGGGACGAATTTGGTTTTATCGGTACGCCAATCCGCCTGTCTGTGCAAAAGGCCCGAAAAGATAACGAACCCGCCATGCCCAGGGCCAGAGTGCGAAGGATATTGGACGTGGGCGAGGGACTGAAACCCTCTCGCAAGGCGTCCAACAGAAAAAAAACAAGGAAGTGAATTTCGCCTGACCGGCGTCGGCTATAATAAACTTGTGCGGCGCACTGGCCCAGGAGACGCCTGAAATGTTCGAGAGCAGGTATGAATACGCAAACAAACTCAGTAACGCGCTGGCAAAAATCACCAAACTGTCGGCCATTTCCGCCGGAGTTTTAGAAGACGCCGCCAAAGTGATAGCTCAGGAAGGCTGCCTTGCGTTAAATACGCACAGGGTGGGGATATGGAGTACGTCGGAGGATGCGGCGGCCTTAAAAAGTATTGCCTACTACGACATGCCAACAGGGACGCTGGAAGTTCAGGATGACTTTGACCTGTTTGATCGTCCGCAATACGTATCCCTTCTCCGCTCTGAGCGATTGATCGTGATAAACGATATCAGAATACCAAACCCCCTCTCCGACTTAGCCGAAGGATATGGGCCAAACATCTGCTCGTTGCTCGACGCGCCCATACGCATGGGGGGCAAACTGGCAGGCGTGGTCTGCATTGAGCAGGATCGTTGCGCGAAATATCCTGAAATGCGCGAATGGAGCATTGAAGAGCAAAACTTTGCCGCCTCTCTAGCCGACTTCATGGCGCTCGCCATAGCGTCCGCCGAGCGCCTTACGCTGATGCGCCGCACCGAAACCATGATGAGCAACCTGCCCGGAATGGTCTATCAGTGCCTGAACGACCCGCCCGAATTCACATTTACCTTTGTCAGCGAAGGCAGCCTGTCTCTCATGGGCTACACGCCGGAGGAACTATTGGGCAACAGCACCCTGACCTTTTTTGACATGGTACACCCCGACGACGTGGATGAGCTGGAGAGGCGGAACGCGGAAACCCTCTCCATAGGGCTGCCCCTGGAGGCCTCTTTCAGAATTATTATGAAGGACGGCACGGTTAAATGGATTTGGGAGCGCAGCCGCGTGGTCGAGTTCAAACCGGACGGCACGCCCCATCTGCTCGAGGGCTTTTATACCGATATCACTGAACAAAGGCGCTTAGAGGCCGCGGAGCTGGCCAACCGCGCAAAATCTCAATTTTTAGCCAACATGAGCCACGAGATACGCACGCCTATGAACGCTATCGTAGGCATGACCGAGTTAGCCCTGCGCACAGACACATTAGACGCCGCCAAAGAACACATCAAAATGGTCAAGCAGGCCAGCATTAATTTATTATCTATAATTAACGACATCCTGGATTTTTCAAAAATAGAAAAGGGGAAACTGGAAATTGTTCCCGGCGATTATTTATTATCATCTTTAATAAATGATGTAATCAGCATAATCAGGATGAAAGCCCTTGACTCACATATCAGCTTTGTGGTTAATTTAGACGGCAAAACACCCAACAAACTCTACGGAGACGAAACAAGGATACGTCAAATATTGTTAAACATTTTAGGCAACGCTGTAAAATTTACCGAAAAGGGTTTTATTTCGCTAACTATGACCATGGAAGTAATTGATGAAGGCGCAATAATTTTAGTTATGGAGGTAATGGACACCGGTATAGGAATCAAGCGGGAAGACATTGATAAAATATTCGACGCCTACGCCCAGAGCGATCAGGAGAAAAACAAAAATGTAGAGGGAACGGGCCTGGGGCTTACCATATCCCAGAATTTAGTCAAAGCGATGGACGGCAGTATCAGCGTCCAGTCCGAATACGGGAAAGGCAGTGCGTTTAAGGTAAAGCTGCCGCAAAAAATACGTTCAAAACAAGTCCTGGCCTCGGTTCAATACCCGGAGGGAAAAAGCGCGCTTGTCTATGAGAGCCGTGAATTATTAGCGAATTCCATCACAGACGCTCTGGATAACCTGGGCGTAAAGAGCGCGATTGTTTCAAACCATTCCGACTTTTCAAGAGAACTGTCAACTAAACAGTGGCCCGTTGTTTTTGTGGCGGCGGAGATGTATGATAGTATTAAGCAGTTACTCTCAACCATTGAATTTGATATAAAAACTATTTTACTGACTGATTTTGGAGAAACCCTTCCGGCCAATAACCTGAACGTCCTCTTTATGCCGGTACACTCCATGTCCATCGCCAATGTGCTGAACAACGCGCCAGACGCGTTTTCCTACAATGAGAGCAGTATATCCATAGCGATGTTTAAGGCGCCGGACGCAAAGGTTCTCGTTGTTGACGATATAGATACTAACTTAAAGGTAGCGGAGGGCTTGCTGGCGCCTTATAAAATGCAGGTTGACCTGCTAAAGAGCGGGCGCGAGGCAATAAGGGCGGTCAAAGAAAAGCGGTATGATTTAATATTCATGGATCACAAGATGCCAGTAATGGATGGCATTGAGGCCACCCTTTACATCAGGGCTATGGGCGACGGCGTGGATTCATACTATCAATGCGTACCGATAGTCGCCTTAACAGCCAATGTTATTTATGGTATGAAAGAAATGTTTATGGAAAATGGGTTCAGCGATTTCTTATCCAAGCCTATTGACATTGTAAAACTGAACACTATCCTGAAAAAATGGATTCCAAGACTGAAACAACTTGGAGAGTCGGCCGAATATAACCTGACATTAGCGGCCATTGAGAATGAAGCCGCTATAAATATTGATATTAATGGACTGGACGTTAACAGAGGCTTTTTGATGTCAGGAGGATCATTTGAGCGGTACATGGAAACGCTTATTATCTTTTATAAAGATGGACTTGAAAAAGTCAGGGAAATAAGCGACTGCCTTAAAACGGGAAATCTTTCCCTGTACACAATTTATGTTCACGCCATGAAGAGCGCCTGCGCGAATATTGGCGCAATAGAATTGTCCGCCAGCGCAAAAGTTTTGGAAAACGCGGGGCTTTTCGGGGATTTAAAATTCATAGAAAAGCATACCCCTGAGTTTCTTTTGTCACTGGAATCGTTGTTAAGCAAAATAAATGAAGCGATTAAAAACTTCCAGGAAGACCAAAAAGACAAGGGGACGCCGATAAATATTGAAGCCCTCAAGTTTGAGCTTGTTAAATTAAAAGACGCTCTCGAAACGATAGACTTAAGGATTATGGACATAACCGTCGAACGCCTTCACGAATTGGCCAAATGGGGGGATATTGGCGACGCCGTCAGAGATATTTCTGAAAAAATACTATTGGCTGAATACGATGAGGCCGTAGTATTGATAGAAGCCTTGTTGCGGGATGCGGATAGTCTGAAAACTTAAAATCGCAAAAATTGCTGGTCAGCAATCATGTGTAGAACATACAAAACAAGCGTAAAATTCAGGACAGGGCTTATGGTGAACCAGGTGTTTGGGGAAATGGCTGATGGATGACGAACGCGCAATAGTGATGGTCGTTGACGACAACATCGCCAACTTAAAGGTCGCCAAGAACGCCCTGGTTCAGTCTTTCAACGTTTTCACGGTGCCGTCCGCCGCAAAAATGTTTGACATGCTTGAGCGGAATATTCCCCACCTGATACTGCTCGACATTGACATGCCTGAAATGGATGGTTTCGACGCGATAAAAATACTCAAGGCCAAACCAATCACGCAAAATATTCCCGTCGTCTTTCTCACCGCCAGGGGGGATCCAGAAAACGAACTGAAGGGCTTGGCCATGGGGGCCGTTGACTACATTTCAAAGCCGTTCATGCCCCAGTTGTTGCATAAGCGCGTGGAGTTGCACATTACGGTAGAGGCTCAGAAGTACCGCCTGGAAGAGCAAGCAAAGGAGCTGGAAGCCCGTGTTGGCGAAATAAAGCACTTTAACGAGAACCTTCAGCAAATGGTGGATGAAAAGACAGAAGAAGTCATCAAGTTGCAAAACGCTATCCTGAGAAGCGTAGCCGACATGGTGGAAAGCCGCGACGACGCCACGGGAGGACACATCGGGCGCACCCAGCACTTCCTCAAGGCGCTGATAGACGGCCTGGATAATCTGGGGCTTTACAGAGACCGTATGCATGAGTGGGACGTAAACCTGATGCTTGAATCTTCCCAGCTCCACGACGTAGGCAAGATAGCCATATCAGACAACATACTCAAGAAGCCCGGCAAACTGACCAGCGAAGAATTTGACGAAATGAAGCGCCACGTTGATTATGGCGTTAGCATTATTGAGCGCATAGAAGACGAAGCCAGCGGCGCTGATTTTTTGAAGTACGCCAGAGTTTTTGCCGGCACACACCATGAAAAATGGGATGGCAGCGGCTATCCCCACGGGCTTTCAGGCGAGCAGATACCTTTGCCCGGGCGGCTCATGGCTATAGCCGACGTGTACGACGCCCTCACCTCTGATCGCCCATACAAAAAAGCGTTCCCGCACGAAGAAGCGGTTCGGATTATCAGGGAGGGAAAAGGAACCCACTTTGACCCGATTCTGGTTGACGTCTTCGAAAAGGTGGCCGCGCAATTCGCGGTGTCCGCGTATTCTTCATCGAAATCCTGCGCGGCGCCGGAGGCAAAAAAGGAATGAGTAAATATTCAGAGAAAATAAAAGGGTTTTTCGGCGCCCACTCACTGCTGATAGTTTTTATCTTTGCCATCCTCGCGGTGCTTTCAATGTCGGTTTATACCCGCAGCCTGGTCAATTACTTTGTTCATACCAGCGAGCGGAACGTCAAGGATAAACTGCGCGTGACCAGCATAATGCTTGCTTCAATGGTCACCGCGGAAGAACTCAACTCCTACCGGGCGCCGGAAGACGTGAAACGGCCTGAATATCAGGCTCTGCGCCAAAAGCTGATGGTCTTTGCCGAGGAGTCCAATATTCTTTACGCCTTCTATCTGCGCGTGGAGGGCGATAAGGTGCAGTATATCGTTGACAACGACACCGACGAGGAAACGAGGGTGGGCATTGATACTCCACAGGAAGAACTCAGCGACAACCCCGAAATGCTGCCGGCTCTGAAGGGGGTCGTCGGCCTGAGCGAACTGGGAGTTTACGCAAAGGGCTGGGATGGCCTCATATCGGCCTACGCCCCCATCTTTGACAGCAAAGGCAACGTGGCCGCCCTAAGCGGGGTTGACATCAACGACGAAGAAATGGTGAAAATGCACACGCTGGAGCGCTGGCTCTGGTTCCTGGAGATCATTTCGGTAATCATCGTGTTTGGCTGCGGCGCATATGGATTTACTAAGTACCGCCGTGAAGCCAGCGCGGCGAAAAGCGCCAACGCCGCAAAAAGCCGATTCCTCTCGCGCATGAGTCACGAGATCCGCACTCCCATGAACGCCGTGCTGGGCATGAGCGACCTGGCGGCGATGAACTACGGAAAACCCCAGGGGCTGGAATACATAGCCTACATCAAGCAGGCCGGTAACAACCTGCTCACCATCATCAACGACATACTGGACCTCTCGGCGGTGGAATCCGGCAAGCTGCGCATCATGAGCGCGCCATACGGCCTGGCCTCTATATTGGGCGACGTCCTTGCCATCATCAGGATAAGGATACATGAAAAAAGAGACTTGAAACTAATCATAGAGGTTGATCCCGATATACCCAGCATCATCATCGGCGATGAAACCAGGGTGAGGGAGATACTGCTCAACCTCCTTTCAAACGCCGTCAAATACACGATGAAGGGCTTTATAAGATTTGTAGTCCAGTGCAAGCGCGAAGAAGCTGAAACGATTCAGTTGATATTCCAGGTTGAAGACACGGGCGTAGGCATAAAACCTAAAGAGCTGCAAAACCTGTTTACAGAGTTTTCCAGGGGCGACGACAAGTACACCAGCAATATTGAGGGAACAGGGCTGGGCCTTTCCATCACCCGCCTGCTCTGCCGGGCGATGGGCGGCGATGTAAAAGTTGAGAGTAAATTCGGGACGGGTTCAAAATTTACGGCTCTCATCAGGCAACAGTACACCTCTGACTGCGCCCCCATAGGCGCTTTTGACGACAAGGCGTCCGCAAGCATAGAAACGATGCCTACCGGCTTCATAGCCCCCGACTTCCGCGTTCTGATAGTTGACGACGTCGCTACAAACCTGAAAGTGGCGGAGGGGCTTCTTGCGCCCTTCTGTATAAAGACAGACTTGTGCCAGAGCGGAATGGAGGCCGTAGAGTTGGTCCAGGAAAAAGAATACGACCTCGTGCTGATGGATCACATGATGCCGGAAATGGATGGCTTTGAGGTGGTCGCCGCCATCCGCGCCCTTGGAGGACGCTTCGCAAAGCTGCCCATAGTCGCTCAGACGGCCAATGTAGTGGTGGGCATGAAGGAGTTGTTCCTGAAAAACGGCTTCGACGACTATTTACCCAAGCCTATAGAAACGCGGAGCCTGAATGACCTGATCGAAAGGTGGGCGCCGCCCGAAAAGCGGATCTATGCCGACAGGCGAATTATGAGCGACAGGCGCGCAATGGCCGAAAACGGCGTTTCTTCTGACAGACGGGCTTCCAACGACAGGCGCGCCAGCCGCGACCAGGGGACGCCCTCTGAAAGCCCCGCCTCAATCTTCTACGGTATTGAAGGGCTGGATGTAGCCAAGGGCATTGCGACCACCGGAGGAACTGACTCCGCTTACGGAGAAGTTCTTAAACTTTACTGCCGGGACGTCAGCAAAAGGACTGAGTTTTTAAATCTTTCGTACGCCGAAAAGGATATTAAGGGCTTTATTACACATGTACACGCCCTCAAGAGCGCCTCGGCGGCCATTGGGGCTATGGCCCTGTCAGAGGACGCAAAGACGTTGGAGGACGCGGGAGTGCGCGGCGACTTGGCTCTGATCCGCGAAAATATTGAAGGCTTTAGGGACAGGCTTGGCAGTATGGCCGAGCGCATCGCCGCGGCCATTGTCCTAGCCACTGAACAAGCGCCTGGAGCGCGTAGCGAAGAAACAAGCGACAAACGCAGCGATCAATCATTCGCCGCCGTACTGCCCGCCATTCTGAAACTGAAAGAAGCATTGGAAACTGAAGACGTGGGCGCCGCCGACAGGCTTCTGGAAGAGCTGACGGCCGCGCCGCTGGACGCTATAGCTAAGGAAGCGATTTCCAGCGCCTCTGATTTTGTGCTGACATCTGAATTCGGCGAAGCCACCGATGTTATCACCAATCTCCTGAAGGGCCGGGAGGATCAGTAAAATGAGGCTTGCTTATAGTCGTTTGCTTTGCGCGGCAGGCCGCCCTGGCCGGTTGTTGAACGAAACGGGGACGCAGGCGTGTACGCGCATATTTGTTCCATTTTCCAGGCGCGTTGACTATTAAACTTATGTCTGATCTACCGCCATCCTCAACCATAGGCATATTTGATTCGGGCGTTGGCGGCCTTTCCGTGCTGAGGGCCATCAGGGAATTGCGCGGGGACGTAAATATTTTCTATGTGGCGGACCAGGCCCATGTACCCTACGGCCCCAGGCCCCTGGAGCAGGTGCGGGGCTTTGCGACGGCCATCACTGAATATCTGCTGGGCGAAAGGGCCGAACTGATTACGGTGGCCTGCAACGCGGCCTCCGCCGCCGCGCTGTACAGCCTGCGTGAAAGTTTTCCCGAAGTCCCTTTTGTGGGCATGGAGCCGGCCCTCAAGCCGGCGGCGACCCTGTCAGGTTCCGGTACCGTGGGCGTCCTGGCCACGCCGGCCACATTTCAGGGTGAACTCTACGCCTCTGTGTTGGAGCGATTTGCCGCGTCAGTAACCGTTCTCACCAGCACGTGTCCTGGGCTGGTACAGCGCATTGAAGCAGGCGACCTGGACGGACCGGACACAAGGGCGATACTCGAAGAGGCGCTATGCCCGATGCTTGACGCGGGCGCGGATACAATAGTCCTCGGCTGCACCCACTACCCTTTCGTCATTCCCCTCATACAGTTAATCGCGGGGCCGGGCGTCAAGGTCATTGACCCATCCCCAGCCGTAGCCCGCCAGGCCGACAGGTTGCTTAAAGAAGCGCGGCCTGCGGCAAAAATCGCGGACGGCCTCTCTGCTGGCCGCGTACAGCTTTGCACAACGGGAGACCCGGCGGCGTTCAGCAAACTCTCGGCGGCGCTTTTCGGCGAATCAAACCCCGTCAGCCAATTGGCGTGGAACAAGGGCGCTCTATGCCAAGTGGAAATGTAAATTAGCGTAGACCGGTCAGGGGTTCGACGGTTAATCCAGTTTGATTGCAACTTGGTATTACGAGGTATGGACTACCATTTTTAAAATTGCTATATTGTCATGCGTTGATTGATATCCAAAACAGATAGGCAAGTAGCGTCGCCAAAATGCTTATCGTCGGCAAAATCCAGGCTGGGCGCGTTACCATTGCTTCCCCGCCCCGCTCGTCAGGGGCGGAAGTATTGATATTCTCAGAAGGCAGCACGGTGTCGCTATGGATATGCGAAAAGCGCGATTCCACAAAGGCCCTGGTTTGGGGGTGGACGTCGTGGAGCATCTTGACAAATGCGATAACGTCGCTTTCGAGTGAATTCAACTTCAGGTGATCCAGGTAGGATTTTAAGTCCAGCGCCATTTTGTGGGCCGAGCCGTAGCGGTCTGACAGGTTTTTTTGCAACGTCTTACTCAATATCCTGGCCATCGGCTTTGATACGCCAAGCTTTACTTTTTTTATGTCCCTGACGATCCCGCCCCTTATCTTCTCCAGTAGTCCGAATTCGTCGTCCGCATTAAAACAATACTCCGTTGTGAGCATCTCAAAAAGGACGAGACCCAGGGAATATATGTCAGAACGGTGGTCAACGGACGAGCCGAGGGATTGTTCCGGACTCATGTACAGTAGTTTTCCGTGAAGCGCCGTTTCAGCGGTTTGATCAGGCGCGGAGTTGGCCGCCGTCGCTATACCGAAATCAATGAGCTTTACAGCGCCTTCCATGTTTACCAGGATGTTTTGGGGGCTTATATCCCTGTGAACCAAGTTCAGCGCCTGACCGCCGGCGTCCCTCCTCCTGTGAAAATAATCCAGCGCCCCTGCGGCCTGAGTGATCAGGAACGCCGCTATCGGCTCAGGAAACGTGATGCCGAGTTCTTTAGCTTTATCAATCATCGCGCGAAGACTACCGCCATCCACGTACTCCATGGCGATGTAGCAGGCTCCCAACTCTACCCCGAAATCAAAAACCCTTGCAATATTCTGGTGATCCAGGAGGACTGCCAAATTGGCTTCATCAAGCAGCGCCTTAACGAACACGGGGTTTTGCTGGCGGCGAGGAAGGAGCCTCTTTATTACCAGGACGCGATTAAAGCCTGATGGTTCCAGTTGCTCCGCCTGGTAAATATCCGCCATGCCGCCCGAAGCGATTTTTCTGACTAGCTTATACTTACTAAAAATCTCGCCCGTTTCCTCTTGCTGCGCCTGGGATTGCACTGCGGAAGGCCAAAATGGGGTTATCGCCGCCAGCCAAGCGTCAGGGGTTGCTCCGTGAGGAATATAGGCGTCCACGACCATCGGGAAGCTCATGGCGTTTTCGCCAACAAGTATCAGTGGAATGAAGGGGTCTTTATTTCTGAAAGCGCGAATTGATCGAATTGACGCGTTGCCCCGCCCTGAATTGACGACCAGCGCTGATGGCGCATGGCCTTCTTCTGTTACGGCAGGCCCGTCGGCAGAACCAATCCACCTTGCGCTCCACCCCTTCAATTGCAAGGCGCGCTCAAGTTCCTTCGTACGAAATTCGTCGGCGTCTAAAATCAATAACAGCGGATGTTTCATTGCTGGTTTAGTTTATCAGTATTTTACGCTTCCGGCCCCGCAGCGGCTTTTGACCAGGATAACAAAAAATACTGGACTTTTTTTGCCTGCGTGATAGCCTGATCTTCGGCCTTTTTTGAGATTCAGGTCTTTAGATGGGCGATTCCAAGGCGGAAGGAGGGATAACTGTAAATGCCACTGGTTAAGATCAAAGAAGACGAGACTTTTGAGAACGCTCTGCGCCGTTTCAAGCGCAAGTGTGAAAAGTCCGGTATCTTGAGCGAACTTAAAAAACGCCAGCACTACGAAAAGCCTTCCGCAAAGAGAAAGCGCAAAATGCTGGCCGCGCGCAAAAAGTCGCTCAAGCGCCTGGTGCAGGAACGCAGAAATATGGGATGATACGCGCCAAAAAACGCCAAGCTCTCCCAAAAAGTTAAAAGCCCCGTCATCAGGGGCTTTTTGTTGGTGGACGCGATTGGAGTCGAACCAACGACCTCTACCGTGTCAAGGTAGCGCTCTAACCAGACTGAGCTACGCGTCCTGAGAGTTTTCATAGTATCAGCTTATGGGCGATTGTCCAGAGGAAATAGCGATAACGCCTGGTTGCCCTCCACAAGGCAAACGACTATATACTGAATGGTTGCGCCGGGTAAAATATGTCTTTCTTTTCGCGTTTGTTTTCAAATTCAAAAGCTCAAAACCTGCCGGGGTTGCTTGAACTCCTGGAGGCGCGGGGCGTTCCGGCTGACCTGCCGGGCCTGGATGACGACCTGCTGGCGGGCTTTGACGCGCTGAAGGCCCGGGAACGCGAGTCAACGGCTGACGCTATCGCCTCACTGCACAAGCGCGGGCTTCCGCTACCGCAGCCTTGGAGCAAGGTACAGTATGAATTGTTGCCTCAAATCGTTACAACCTGGCAAGGGGAGCGGGAACAATTCCATTACCGTCCATGCTTCGACAACCTCTGCAAGCGCGTATTGGCGGACGGAAAGCCTGTGGTGCAGGAATGGTTCGCAATTTGGGACATCCATGAAGACTACCTTTTGGATTTAGCCCTGGATCATCTGGAAGAGCGCACCAGAGATAAGCCTTTCGTTCGCTTGTCCAGCGGCATTTACCGTTCAGACTTCGGGGACGGCCTGGACGCGTCCCGAATTCTGCTGCCTCAGTATTGGAATAATTTGTTTCCCGGTCAAAATACATTTATAGCTATACCCAGACAGGGGCTTTTACTGGTCGCGCCCCAGGTGTTATTGCCCAAGCTGGTGGAGGCCATAGGGGAAGCCATGCGGGAGGCAGGCCCGGACGTGCTGGTACTTACCATGTATCAGTGGGTTGACAGCAAGCTGATGCCCGCCAGCCTTCAAGACCCGCACCCGATGATTCAGCCCCAGCGCGAATTCCGCCAAATGGACGCCATGGCGGCCTACAGCGCCCAGGCCGAGGACTTGGCAAAAATGCAGATTGGCGTGCCCTGTCCTATTGGGATATTACGCACCCAGCAGGGGCGGACGCTGACGATGGCGACCTGGGTCGAGGGCAAACCCGCCCTGGCGCCGGATTCTGACTTGATAGGCTTTGTCTCTTCCAGGGGTAAACCTCTGGGGCTTTACTGGAGACAGACGCTCCCGCGCTTGCAGCGCATCAAGGGGGAGCCTGTTGATATCTGGGGGCCAAGGAGACTGGTATTTAAAGACTTTCCTACAGTCGGCGAATTGGAGGAGTTGGAGTGCTTCGCACCCGCCGATGTTCACGCCCAGGTCTTGAACCCCCAGGCCGCCCAACAGGGCCGCCCCGCGCCAGACAGGTCGCAGGCGCAGCAATCCCAACAGTCCCACGCCGCTTCAGCGTCAGCTATGTCTAACAGCCCGGTACCCGCACACCTGCGGGGCCTGAGTTTGGGCGTTCAAAGCGATGACTGACCGCGCCTTAATGCCGTTATTGTAAAAAAAGATTAATGTTTCCTTGCCAGGCCCAGCTTTTCCCTGATTATGCCCTCTATTTCGTCGGCCAATTCGGGATTATCCGATAATAGCTTTTTGACGTTTTCGGCGCCTTGCCCGAGGCGGCTGTCCTTGTATGAGTACCAAGAGCCGCTCTTTTGTATTATTTCAAGGCTGCTGCCCAGTTCTATCAATTCTCCGGTGCGGCTGATGCCCTCGCCGTACATGATGTCGAAGTTGGCGACTTTAAGCGGGGGGGCGACTTTGTTCTTGACCACCTTGACCTTGGTCTTTTTGCCCACCACGCCGCCCTCGTCGTCTTTCCCAGTAGGCAAAATGTCGCCAGCGTTTCCCTTGATGCTTTGGCCTGAGCGAACCTCCAGGCGAACTGAGGAATAGAATTTCAGCGCGTTGCCGCCGGTGGTCGTCTCCGGGTTGCCGAACATCACGCCTATCTTCATGCGAATCTGGTTGATGAAAACAACACAGGTATTGTTGCGGCCAATGGTCGCAGTCATTTTTCGCAGAGCCTGGCTCATCAGCCTGGCCTGCAGACCCATATGGGAATCGCCCATCTCGCCGTCTATTTCGGCTTTGGGAACCAGGGCGGCTACAGAATCAATAACGACGATGTCCAGAGCGCCGCTCCGCACTAACTGATCACAGATTTCCAGCGCCTGCTCTCCGCTGTCCGGCTGGCTGATAAACAAGTTGTCAATATCCACGCCCAGCTTTTTGGCGTAGTCGGGGTCCAGGGCGTGCTCGGCGTCAATATAGGCCGCCAGACCGCCCTTTTTCTGCGCCTCGGCGACCATGTGCAGGGCCAGAGTGGTCTTGCCGCTGGATTCAGGCCCATAGACTTCAACAACGCGACCCTTGGGTACGCCGCCGACGCCCAGCGCAAGGTCGAGGCCGATGGAGCCTGTGGAGATGACCTCTATCCCATCCCCATCGGCGTTCATGCGGTCGCCCAGTTTCATTACTGATCCTTTGCCAAACGCACGCTCAATATCGGTAAGCGCTTTGCCCAAGGCTTTTAAGCGGTCTGATTGTTCGGGAGCGGCCATCTTGTTCTCCTGGAATGCGCTTCAAGCGCGATCTAAACACAACCCCAAGCCAGAGCTAACTGAACCTGCGGGTTGCAAATAGAATAATACAATAAAACGAAAAAAACAAGAAGAAAAATCGAAAAAATAATTTGTGGCCGGATGCTCCATATACAAATTATGATTTTTTAATATTCGGAAGCTCCAGGCCATAGCCCTTTTTACGGTCTGTCGCCTTGAGCATCATGGCTACTATAAGAGCCAAAACGCCAAAGGATACGAATATCACCATAGGAAGTGTATAGTCGTAAGTCTTTGGACTGCCGGGCTCGCTGGTTATACAAAAGCGACCTAGAACCCAGCCAATCAAAAGCGGCACAAGCCCTAAACCAATATTTTGAATGAAAAAGATCATGGCGTACGCCGTGCCGAGCTGTTTTTCAGGAATCAACTTTGGAACGCTCGGCCACATAGCCGAAGGCACTAAAGAGAAGCCAATTCCAAGAAGCAGGACGGCGAAAAGGGCATACCCCCAATGGTCGAAGGCGGGTATGGAGAAGATCGTATGGACAATAATCAAAAGCACAGCGCCCAGCGCCATGATGGAGGCCCCTTTGCCCTTGCGGTCATAGATAGTCCCGAATACAGGCGTCAGCAGTATCGTGCCAAAGGGCAATAGAGATGGTATATAGCCGGCGTATTTAGGATCAATTCCGTACTTTTGAACCATGAGGTCAACGGCGAAGTCAAGGTACGGAAATACGGCTGAATAAAACAGGACGCACAGCACAGCTATCAGCCAGAAACCATGGTTGGTCAATATTTGTAAGATATCCGAAAACTTAAACGCGTCCTCGTTTTTCTGTTCCGCACTTTCAGCCAAAACCGCAGGCTCGCTGGCGTCCAGCTTTCTGTCCATCCGGGTGTAAAAAATAAATCCCAGCGTACCTATGACAATAAGAATTATCCCAAACAAGATTGGTGCAGGAATCCCCCATTTAACAGCCATTGCGAGGCCGAATGCCAGGGCTATGCCAGTACCCATCCTGGCGGCGGCCATCTCAAGGCCCATGGCAAGCGCCAGTTCTTTGCCCTTAAACCACTTGACGATTATCTTGGAAACAGTGATGCCCGCGACTTCATCTCCCATGCAAAATATGGCAAAACCGGCGGATGCAAGCCACACCTGGGTGATGACGGGAAACCCTCCGGCCAGCGCGTAATAGCAGGTTGACGCGCCCACAAGCATCACGATGCAGGCCATGATGCCCGTAAACCTCACGCCCTTCTTGTCCAGGATTATACCGCCTATCACTAACATTCCGGCAAACACGTTCAGCCACATGTAAGAAAACCTGAAAAAGCCAAAGTCAAAGTCAGTCCACCCCTTGACAGCGGCTTCAAGCTCAATTTCACCGGCTTCAACCTTAGCCTCAGGAGCTTCAACCTTAACTTCACCGGCTTCGGTAACAATCGCTGTCAAAAGATTTGTTATGGTTATGGGAGTTGGATTTTCCACCGCTTCAGTAGGTTCAGGAGTATAGGCGTATGAAACCTCAATATCAGCGGCACCAGGGACTCCATGCGTGATCCTCGCGGTTTGTCCCTTAGCGGTGTCCAGGATTACAACAGCATCCGAATCGTCATCTTCAGTATCAGATGTTCTGCTGTTTTTGATTGACCAGACCACTTTGTCATAATCAACGGCGGCCCTGACATCATCAGCGCCATAGAAAGTTGCCTTGACAGCCACGTCTGCCGCGCCTGTTGCATCATCCTGTTCAAGTGTTACTTTTTCAAGCGCAACTCTCACTGGTATAACCACCTCAACTACCAACGCTGTCTTAATGGCCGACGTCACTTTTTCAAAGTGGTAGCCGCACAGCATCGTGAATGAGACTATGGCCAGCGCAATCCAGCGCATGGACTTGGATTCCCTCAGGGATTGTTTGACTGTTTTCATGACGTCTCACTTAAAAAAAGGTGGTGTTGAGAGTGCGCCGCGCCAAAGAGGGAACGGCATGGACGCAAATTTTAGCGCAAAATGTGCCAAAATTGTGTAAATATCAAAACCAGCCAATGCGTTTCAAAAAAAATGAGACCTGGTGTTCCAGTGTACTTGTGTACTAGAAAAAGAAAACAGGTTGAAAAATAAGGATATTTTTATTTATTTTTTGGTACACACACTTTATTTACTGTGTACCATCAGTGTAACATTGAGCCTCTTTGATGGCTGGCTCAATCTTTCACTTCCAGAGAGACCTGCCCCGATACCCAAAGAGATTCAAGACATAGCTAGGACGCTTCAACCTTTCCGGCTTGCCATTCAGACACCCTCCAGGCGGCAAAGGCCATGAAACGGGCATGGGGCCAAACAAATCACAATGGCAAACCACACTATGAAAAACGCTGGATGAAGTCTGAAAAAACATACATACTATTATAGTCGTTCAACTTTGAAAAAGTTGAACCGCGCGGTGCACGCAGACTGCGCTGAGAGTGTAGCGAGCCGCCGACAGGCGGGGAGAGAAACGGGAAGCTGCGGATACGGCGTCGCAAGCGTTCCAAGCGCAGACGTATCTTGAATACTGCAAGACGCTT
>JAISSN010000109.1 GCA_031273105.1 Holophagales bacterium
GGGCTGTTTTTGTATTGCAAAGATAAACCATTGGCCTTTTCTCTAACGTTACCCTCCTTATTTGATCTTTGAAAGTAGATGAAGATTGCGCTTGAAGCCCAATGGTAAAAATAATAATGCTGAAGATAAGGGCGGATTTCGATACAATACCATATATTATGGCAACAGCTTGCCCAACAAAATTATTTACTTGCGTTGGCTTAACAACTAGCATTTTATACTCCAAAACCGTGTATAGACACCATAGATAAATACCAAAGTAAAATCAATGTCAAAAACTATTTGTTAATTACAAATAGCTGCTCTGAAGCAGTCTAAAAGACTCGCTTCACATGCTGCTTGCTTCTTTAAGTTATTTCCCACACCATGACAACCGAGATCTCTAAATCTAGCCATACAACACCTAAAAAGGTCATCAGAAACTTCCCTATCGCGTTCAGCGCCATAGATGAAGTAGTCGCCTGTCTGCGGCGACGTGATTTCTGGGTTTTCTGAACCACCAAAAACCGAAAGCGAGATGGTGAGTAACAGGGCGGGCAGCATAGCAGTCCTCCGTTGCGCATGTTGCGCAAAAGCATATTAGCTCCTTTGTGTTTAGAAAGTCAATAACTTTTTTTGATTCATCGCCGCCGCCTTTGGCCCTCCGCTATTTCCGCGACGGCTTCAATCACTTTTTTTATTTGTTCTTCGTTGTTAAAGGGGCCTATGCCAAACCTTGCCGCGCCGTGGATTTTATCAGTGCCCAGGCGCTCGTGAACCATGGGCGTGCAGTGCAGACCCGTGCGGCAGGCTATGTCGTGGTCAACGTCCAGCATCGTGCCCGTATTTGCGGCTTCCAGACCGTCAACATTAAAGGAAAGCACGCTTATCCGCCCGCCGCCCGAAATATCTCCCGCGCAGTACATGGCGACGCCTTCAATTTCGGCCAGGCCGTCCCGCAGTATTTTCCAAAGCGCCATTTCGTGCTCGTGTATGGCCCCAAGGCCAATTTTATTAACCCACTTGACGCCCGCGTTAAGGCCGGCGACGCCCGGGAGGTTGGGCGTGCCGTACTCCATGCGGTACGGGTATTCATCCAGGTGATTGCGCTGAATGCTGTTTACGCCTGTGCCGCCCGCGCGCGTGTGTCTTATGTCTATGCCCTCCCTGACATACATTCCGCCAATGCCCATCGGCCCCATCAAGCTCTTGTGGCCCGTGAAGCAGACTATATCGGCGCATAGCTCGTCAATCTTTACAGGGATCATGCCCGCGCTTTGACTGGCGTCCAGTATAAATACAACGCCCCTCTCCCGGCAGGCGCGGCCAACGGCGGCTGCGTCCTGCACAGTGCCGACTACGTTGGACGCGTGGTTCATCACAACGGCCCTGGTATCGTTGCGGAGCCGTTTGGCAATCTCCCGGGGATCCACGTAGCCGGAGTCGTCAAAATCAACCCAGTCAACGGGGCACCCCATCTGCTCCAGCTTCCACAAGGGGCGCAGCACCGCGTTGTGTTCCAGGCGGGTGGTGACTATATGGTCTCCGGGGGAGATTATTCCCCAAATGGCTAAATTCAGCGCGTCAGTGCTGTTGTAGCCAAAGACGAGCCTGTTGGGGTCCGCGCCTCCAAAAAATTCACAGAGCAGCGCGCGGGTTTCGTCCAGCATGGAACCGGCTTCCAGGCAGAGGTCAAAGCCGCTGCGGCCCGGGTTCACTCCGGCGCGGCGGTAAAACCTATCCATTTGCTCATAGACTTCCTGCGGCTTTGGAAAGGAAGTCGCCCCGTTGTCCAGATAAATCATCTCGACTTCCGGCGGTAAGGGAAGATTCAAACCGGTCATGCCGTTATCCTTTCACACGATTGCGTTGGCTGCAATTTCGGCCACTGTCTTGATTTGAACATTGAGTTTGTATTCCTTATTAAGCTCTGTCAGTTGATCCACGCAGTTGTGGCATGGCGCGGCTACTATTTTTGCCTTTGAATCACTGATTTGGCGGGCCTTTACGCTCCCCGCGCTGAGACGCCTGGCTTTATACCTGCCCATGGCAAGCTGACCGCCCCCGCCGCCGCAACAGTAGTTTTCAACCCCGCAGGGCGACATCTCTGTAAAGCTGGTGGTTACGCGGCGCAGCACGCGACGCTGAGGCTCGGTTATTCCGCCGTGACGAACCAGATTGCAGGGGTCGTGCAGCGTGACGGGCAGGCTGTTTTTACTTGGGTCAACTTTTATGCGGCCCTGAGCCAGATACTCATCCATGACTTCCAGAAAACTAAGTACCGGGTGCGGAAAATTCTGTTTGAGCCACTCAGGCCCCATCCAGCGCGCGCTCTGGTATCCGTGGCCGCACTCGCCGATGACCAGGGCTTCGCACTTTAAACGCTCCATGGCGTCGGTCAGATTTTTAACTATCGCGCCGGCCTGCTCATCGTCACAGTTAAAAATGCCGTAATTAGTGAGATCCCACCCGGCGTCGCCGGACATAGTCCAGTCTTCCCCCGCCGCCCAAAAGACTTTGGCGCTTGCCTGGAGGGACAGGGGAAAGAACTTGGCCTCCCGGGGATTGACGGTAAAGAGATACTTTGCGCCCGCTTTATCAAGGGGGAGTCTGGCGCTGTCAGATTCAACTTCGGCCTGCAACTCCTCTTCAATCCACTCAACGGTTTCAATCCATTCCTCACGCTCTATAGCCATGTTGTTGCCGTATTTCAGGCTATTGTCAACGGCAGCCTGTAGATCGGAAGGAACCAGGCCCATTGAGGTCAGCGAGGCCCTGGCGGCCCTGAAGAGGCTGGGCATCGGAATGCCAATGGCGCAGTTGATTGAGCAGCGCCCGCAAAGAGAGCAGCGGCCAAATACCGCGTCCGCCCAGGCGCGTATCATTTCCCGGTCATAGGGCCTAGCCCCCACAAGGCCAGGGGCCGCGCGCCCAAGAATCGCAAACCTGGACTTGAAGGCGGAAATGATATGCCCCAGCTTGCGGGCAGGCACATTTTCCAACTCGGGAACCGCGCGGTAGTAGTGACAGCTATTGGCGCAAAACCCGCAGTGTACGCACGAGTTTAAGTAACTCGCTTCGGCTTCCCTCAGCCTGGACTTAAAAACAGCCAGGCCTGACTCGATTTCGGCTTGTGTAAGGGCGTTCAGTTTGACTTCTAATTCATCCGCTTCAGTCATTTATGCCCCTATGCCCCCACCCAGGCTTTGCGGGGGCATGCAGCCCCTGCGGCCAAAGAACGCGCCCAGATTGTATCGCGTAATGAAAAAGAAAAGACAGTGCCGCATTTTACCCATCGGAATATAAACAAGAAGAATAATCCCGGTTATAAGCCATGCTTGCGTCAGCCAGGCCCGCGGCGTTAAGTGCGACGCCAGGGCAAGGGCCGCGGCTGCCGTTGCCAGAATGTTTGAAATGTAGTCGTCAGGGCAGGAAATGCCGCGCAGCACGGGGTTGACCGCGCGCTTGACAAGGAGCGAAACGCCGCCAATGACGCCCAGGCACAGCGATAAGACAATAAGAGTCTGCGCCAAAGCGATAACCGCGTGTGGAAGATGAAAAACAAAGGAGCGCCCAAAAGCGCAAATAATGAACCTGGCCAGTAGCGCAAAAGAAGCAAAAATGCCCAGGTGATAGGCCACGCCCAGCGCGTAGCTGATTAAATTTTCGCGGACGCTCTCCTTCGCCCAGGGCAGCATACCGCTGGTAAAGGCGTAAATAGCGCCGCGTCTGACGCTGTTTGCGCCGCCGGCGGCTTTGGCGAAGAGTTTCCGTTTTCCATAGGACTTTGCGCGGAAATACAAAAACAGCAGCGCCAGCACAGTCCATGCGGCGGCTGCGACGAGCAGGGTTGCCATAGCGCCATTCAGCGACATGGCGGCCTATACGCAGCCATCGGGCTTGGGCAGCCCGGCCAGTTTACACGCGCCCTTTGCCGGCCCGCTGGGGAACAGGTCGTATATCTGCTGGAGCTTAACGCCAGTGGCCTTGCAAACGGCGCGAACCGTCGGCGCGGAGCGTTTTTCCTCAAAATGGGATCTGATGAACCTTATGACGGCCCAATGATCCTCGGTCAGCTCTTCCAGCCCTTCTTCGCGCCTGGCTAAAATCACCGCGATCTCTTCGTTCCAGCCATCCGGGTCAGCAAGAAAGCCCTCTTCGCTGAGGGTTACAGGCGTTCCATTAAAATCTATAGCGGCCATCGCAATCTCCTTGTTTGCTGACTAGCCTGATAAACACGGCAAGCCATGTTTATCAGGCTAGTCAGTATATTCCACCCGGGACTCGCTTGCAAACCATGTCCATAGAGCCTCCAATGACTATT
>JAISSN010000110.1 GCA_031273105.1 Holophagales bacterium
ACACCGCTCTTGACTACTCGCCCTGAACCACACTTTTTGCACATCGGCACGACAATCTCCTCTTAATACCATACTGAAAATTATCATGTATATATAAATTAGTCAACACTCTCAAAAAATCTAGTAAAAGGCCAAAGACGAGGGTTCAACTTTTTCAAAGTTGAACGACTATAAACCATGGAAAACTGTTCCGCTTCACAAGTCACACGACTATACCCCCTTGACATATTACAAACCATTGGAAACCATAAATTCCAAACTGATTTCTGAAGGAGAGCATATGAAAACAATCCAAACAGCAGCGGCTCCGGCAGCCATTGGCCCTTACAGCCAGGCTGTAGTCGTTGGGAATTTGCTTTTTACGGCAGGGCAGATTCCCCTTGACCCGCAGACGATGGAAATGGTCAAGGGCGCCATAGAAGACCAGACCCGCCAAGTACTAAAAAACCTGGACGCGGTACTCCTTGAGGCCGGAGCATCCTGGGACGGCGTTATCAAAACCACCGTATTTTTGACAGACCTGGCCGATTTTGCGGCATTCAATTCCATATACGAGCAACATTTGAAAGGCGCAAAACCAGCCCGCAGCACGCTGCAAGTCGCCGCCCTGCCAAGGGGCGCCGCTGTGGAGATAGAACTCATAGCCGCGCTTGACGCCTGATTATAGCGTTTCCAGTTCAAAACCGCGTTTCACATCATGAGTTTTAGCGATGCCGTATTCGCGGTTTTAAGCCGGAAAGCAGTGCTGTATGCTGACCTTGCCTTTTTCCGCTAGAATAGACTTCTTTCGTAACCATGACGAGCTACTTCAAAATCCCATGTGCCAGCGAACAAAAACTCCCTGTTTGGCGAGTTACGAAAGAGGTCTAATGTGTCGTTAATAGGTTTTAGCTCATTGCTAGGATTTACGCTTTGGCGTGCGGCTGGGCCGTTTTGTGCCTGAGTCAGTTTGAGACTTGGGCCTTGTCCTGCCTGACGTAGATAGGCTAGATTTTTGCGGCGCGGTGCCTTGGCCATTGCGGGCGGGGCGGCTGCGCTCTGTTTTTTTTGTAGAGACGGAAGATTCAAGGCGTCTTTTTGGCCTTGGTTCATCCGAACGTGAGCGCGTTGCCCTGGGCTTATTGCTTGACGCGCCGTATTTGCTCTGGCGGGGTTCCCTGTATGCGTCGCCGGACGCGGCTTCGGTTTTATATCTGGCGTCTGTACTCCTGGGGCGTCCTTCGTTGGATTCTTCCCGGCGCGGTCTGGGCGAAGCTGTTTTGCGCCTTGGTTCTTCCGAGTTTGAGCGCGTTGCCCTGGGCTTATTGCTTGACGCGCCGTATTTGCTCTGGCGGGGCTCCCTGTATGCGTCGCCGGGCGCGGCTTCGGTTTTATACTTGGCGTCTGTACTCCTGAGGCGTCCTTCGTTGGATTCTTCCCTGCGCGGCCTGGGCGAAGCTGTTTTGCGCCTTGGTTCATCCGGTTCAAACCTCCTGGCCCGGGCTATGCGGTCCAGTTTGCGCTCGTTTGTTATCCTGGGTTTGAATATGCCCTCTTCGCCCTTGATCCCGGCTTTAGCCCTGTCAACCCGGCGGCGCACGCGCAGCTTGCGCAGAGCCGTTTCCATGTCTTCCGGCATTTCTGATTGGACTGTGACGCTCTCGTCTGTGACGGGATGGCGCAGGCCCAATAATTCGGCGTGAAGAGCCTGGCGGTCTAAGAGCGGGCTGGTTGACCCATAAATTTGGTCGCCCAGCAACGGGTATCCGCGTTCAGAGAATTGAATCCTGATCTGATTGCGACGCCCTGTTTCAAGTCTGAGTTCAACAACAGTGTGTCCCGGTAGCCGCTCTATAACCCTGTAGTGCGTCACGGCCGGTCTTGTCCCCTGGGGTTTGGCGCTGCCCGTGCGTTTTGCGGCCACAGCCATTTTTAGCCTGCGGGCGCGCTCGAACAGCTTATCGTGCAGACTCCCGCTGTTTTCAGGCAATTCGCCTACCAGTATGGCCTTGTAAATCCTGTTTATGTGGTGTTCCTGAAAGAGGTCTCTGAGTCCGTTAAGAGCTTCGGGGGTTTTGGCGAAGACCATCACCCCAGTGGTGTACCTGTCCAGGCGATGGACGATGTATATACGAGGTTTCTTTATGCCTTGTTGGCGGTAATGTTCCGCCAGATCGTCCGCCAGGCTGGTATCGTCGCTATGCTCCGTGGGAACAGACAAAAGGCCGGCCGGTTTGTCCAGGAACACTAAGTGTTTGTCTTCCCAAAGGATATTGACGCTGGCGCTGGAGCCTTTAGACGGCCTGGGCAATTCGCGGTATGTGGCTTCGGAGTCAAAGTTGACGGCTACCTCGTCGCCCATTTTCAACCTTTGGCCGTGCGTCTTGACCATTTCGCCGTTAATGGTCACGCACAGGGCGTCTATCAACCCCTTTGCCTGTCTGTGGCTGACGCCCAACGCGCGGTGAAGCTCACCCGATATAGCGGCTCCATCGGCATCCGTTTTCCAGTTTTTGCTTTGTTGACTCATGTGGTTGACCTTAAAATACCAACGCCTGGCAAATACTGACAGAATTACAGAAGATCGTTAAAACCGCAAATGGCGGAGGGAGCGGCTTACTGCGTGTGGAATTTAAAAATCAATAATAAATCAAGTGTGGTATCCTGATGAAGGCGGTTTATATTTCGCCTCATACGGGAACTTAATTTGTAAAAGGAGCAGAGAGCTATGATTGCCCCTAAGGAAGACCCGCAATGGGAAAAGTTGTTGTATGGAGAGGTTCAGCACCAGTTCCAGCTGGCTTCAGCCGCCATGATCGTTTCAAGGTGCCAGCGCCAGGTGATGCGCGACCCTTCGCCTCAAACTGTTAAGAAGAACCTGGACGAGCTGTATGCCTTTTTTACAAAGTTTGAAAACGTGGTCGGTGACGACCTGGCAGAAATTTTTTCTTAACGGGGCAGGCCATGTTGATGTCGTTGCAAGAAATCATTAAATGTATTGAAAACGGCCGTAGCCTGGCAATAGCTGGAGACGAGAGCCTGATATCAAAATTACCCAAAGGAAATTGGATAGCCGGGACTATCCCATACTTCATGGCCGAAGACGGCGGCAGGATTTCCAGGGAACAGGCGTTCGTCAACGATTTCACCGACATGACGCTAAAAGCGGCCGTGAAATCATACGAGCTGGAAGACTTGCCCAAGATCAATGAAGACTCGCCGGAGCATGGGTTTTCTATATTAATCATTCCATCGGCAAGCCCGGCGCATATCGCGTACGCCCAGGACGCCCCAAACTATCAGGGCTTTTTCATGAAGCCGATTTTGGGCTGGATTTCAGGCGTTCACCTCGACGATCTCGGCAAGGTATCCCCCAAGGTGTTTAACGGCACGACGGGCGGGGTTTCGGACAAAAAGGCCATTGTAATGCACTGCACTATTGACGAGAATAAAACCGCCATCGTTAATATTTTAAACCTTTTCAAGCAGGGAGACGGCGACTCTATCAGGTTTGAAGAAGAGGGGTTCAGCATTAAAAACTGCCTCATTAACAGCCAGCAGCGCAACTTTGTCGAGTACTTAAAGGAAAACAAAATTGATACCCGCCACCCCCTGGTCGCTGATTATTGCGGCGCTATGGTCAACGTGAGCTTCCAGAGCATAAACGAAGCCGATGGCGTTGTAAACCTTTATGCCCCTGTATTCCGGGATGTTGAATACAAGATTGCGGGGTCGGTTGACAATTACGTCGAGGCGTTCAAAAAAGTACTACCAAAAGATGCGTCGCCCATCTTTGCCTGCAACTGCATATTAAACTTTTTGTATTCAGAACTGGAAGGACAAAAAGTGGAAAAGATGTGCGGCCCCATTACCTTTGGGGAGATAGCGTACCAACTCGTCAACCAGACGCTGGTTTATCTGGAAATCAAATAATTCACCGATAATTTAACGCCATTCATCGGCAGATGGCCCGCATTGGCCTATCTGCCGCATTATTATACTGTAGGACGGCTACCATTGGTGTTTTGGAGGAAGGCAAATGCGACCAGTAGTTCCAATAGCAATAGCGTCTATCATCCTGGCGGTTTCCACGGCTTGCCTGCCGGATCGGCCCAGGTCCACCAGGACTGAGACGCGCACGTTAGAATTTAAGCCAGGCGGACAGTTGTACGCTACAACATTTAACGGCGCCATAAGCGTTGAAGGCTGGGAGCGCGATGAGGTTTCCCTTGTGGCTGAAATCCGCGAGAGACGGGATGGCGACGTGCGCCTCACCGTTGAATCCAAAGACGGCCGCATAGAGATAACAGCAGAACAAGAGAGGCGGCGTCCTGTCATCATTGGCTTTGGAATTACGCCGTCGGGCGTGAGCTACACGCTGAAAATTCCAAGGAAAACCGCAACCACGCTGATTTCCTCAAACGGGCGCATAGAGATAAGCCAGGTTGACGATGAAATTGACGCTTCAACCAGTAATGGAACAATCACCATTAATGAAATTGGAGGCACGGCAAGGCTTACAACCAAAAATGGCGCAATCAGCGCAAAGTCCGTTAAGGGCGATCTCCATGCCAGAACTTCCAATGGCGGCTTTGACGTTAAGGATATACAGGGTAGCGCTGATTTGTATACTACCAACGGCAGAGTTGAAGTCCAGGGCGTTAGCGGCAGGCTGGAAGCCGTTACCAGTAATGGTCCGATAATCGCGGAGAATATAACGGGCAGCGCTGAATTAGGGACAACCAACGGAAGGGTTGAAGTCAGGAATATCAAGGGCAACACAGACATTAACACGAGCAATGGCGCAATAATCGCCGAGAATATTGAAAACGACCTGACGGGCAGAAGCAGCAATGGTCGTATTGACATTCAAAGGGTTTTTGGCGGGATAGAAATGACCACTTCAAATAGCTCAATAAAGGCCGCAGATTTGAATGGAAAGGGGCGGGGCGTCAGTCTGACAACCACCAACGCAAGTATAGAAGTAACTCTGGGCCAGGCCCAGGGCGCGCTGGAGGCCAGCGCCGGGGGCGGCAATCGTTCCGTTATCATAGAAACTCCTGGTGTTCAGCCAATCACGGACGGCTCTATGACACGCGCCAGGATAGGCGCCAGCGACCAGCCGATTGTGCTTAAAACGACTAATAGCCGGATAACCGTGCGATGATTTTTATGAGGGCGTGAATGACTGAAAATAACCGGAACTCTTCACAATGCGTTGAAGACGCGATAGCGGGCAGACGCTCAGCCCGGCGCTTTCTGCCTAATGGCGTGCCAAAAGAAACGGTCGAGCGTCTGTTGGAACTTGGCGCTATGGCCCCTTCCGGCACAAATGTGCAGCCCTGGAAGGTGTACGCGCTCTCGGGCGCCGCAAAGGAAGAACTCTCAAGGGCCATAATGAAGAAGTTTGACGATGGCGAGCAGGAGCAGAGGGAATACGACTATTATCCAAAGGTTTGGGAAGAACCCTGGCTGTCCAGACGCCGCAAGCTCGGCAAGAGCCTGTACGGGGTACTGGGCATTTCAAAGGATGATAAAGAGGGCGTGAAGCGCCAGATGGCCAGGAACTTTACGTTTTTTGACGCGCCCGTTGGTTTGATTTTTACGATGGACAGGATATTTGGCCTTGGTATGTTCATGGATATAGGCATGTTCATGGAAAATGTCATGGTGGCCGCCCGGGCAAGGGGCTTGGACACCTGTCCCCAGGCCTTTTTTGCCGACTATCCCGATACAATAAGGAATCGCTTAGGGATAGCTCAAAACGAAATCATCGTTTGCGGCATGGCGCTGGGCTACGCCGACCCGGAAGCGCCTGAAAATACATTAAAGGCTGACAGGGAACCACTGGAAAACTTTGCGGATTTTCGCGGCTTTGAATAGGGGGCGGCAATGACGGCGCAGTACGGCAGCATACAGGACAGAATTCGCTGTAAGTCTTTGCTGAGTAAAATAATTCCGGCAGAGGAATCCCTGAAATTTTTCAAACACGGCATGAGCCTGGGCTGGTCGGGGTTTACCCCCGCCGGGTATCCAAAGGCAGTCCCCATCGCTCTGGCGGACTATGTAGAAAAAAATAGCCTTCAGGGTAAGATGCGCTTTGATCTGTTCGTCGGCGCGTCTGTAGGGGCTGAGGTCGAAGACAGGTGGGCGTCCCTTGACATGATTGACCGCCGCTGGCCTTACCAGACGGGCAAAAATGTCGCCCTGGGTATCAACGAGGGCCGCATAAGGATGGGCGATAAGCATTTGTCCATGTTTGCCCAGGATTTAGGCTATGGCTTTTACACAAAGGACACTGAAACGGGAAAGTTTGACCTGGCTCTGATTGAAGTTGGGGCGATCACCGAGGACGGCGGCTTAATCCTCGGAACATCCTGCGGCGTCGTGCCTGAAATACTGATGATGGCCGACAGGGTAATTTTAGAGGTCAACACGGCCATGCCGTCATTAGAGGGCATACACGATATTGTGGTCAATAAAAACCCGCCTGAACGCCAGGCGTTAAACATCACGAGCGCGGCTTCCAGGATTGGAACTCCCTTTGCGCCTTGCGATCCGTCAAAAATAATTGCCATAGTTGAATCCAAACACCCCGATAAGGGCAGGGCCTTTGCCGGGATTGACGAATCCAGCGTCGCTATAGCAAACCACATCATTGATTTCTTTACCCATGAAGTAAGAGCCGGACGTCTGCCTAAAAACCTGCTGCCCATTCAATCGGGCGTAGGTTCTATAGCAAACGCCGTCGTGGGCGGTTTAGCCAGCGCCCCCTTTTATAACCTGAGCGTTTATACGGAAGTGCTGCAAGATACGATGCTAGACCTCTTTGATTCAGGACGCCTGGACGCGGCGTCTTCCTGCTCGCTGTCACTCTCTGAAAACGAAGGCTTTCCGCGCTTTATTGCCAATATTGACAAGTATTTCGACAAAATCATACTGCGGCCATTATCCGTGGCAAACAGCCCTGAAGTTATCAGGCGCCTGGGCGTCATAGCCATGAATACCCCCATTGAGCTGGACATTTATTGCCACGCCAATTCCACGCTGGTTGGCGGCACCAGGATGATTAACGGCATCGGCGGCTCCGGAGATTTTTTACGCAACGGCTATTTAAAGATAATGCACACGCCCTCGACGCGCCCAAGCAAGTCAGACCCTCACGGCATAACCTGCATAGTCCCCCACTGCCCCCACATTGACCACACGGAGCACGATTTAGACTGCGTTGTGACGGAGCAGGGCCTGGCCGATTGCCGGGGCCTCGCCCCAAAAGACAGGGCAAAACTCATCATTGAAAAGTGCGTGCATCCTGATTATCGCCCCATACTGTCCGATTACTTAGCCATAGCCACAAGTGAATGCATTAAACGCAAAGTAGGCCACGAGCCGCAGCTATGGGACAAAGTATTCAAGATGCAGTTAAATCTGGCTCAAAACGGCACTATGAAAATAAAGAATTGGGATATTAAGGTTGATCTTTGTGAATAATTTCATTTCTAAATTAAAGTCGCGTTCTGCAGCTTTGAAGCAGAAGCGGAATTACACATATATCTATGCATAGCCCTGGCGGCCCTGCGGGCCTGACCCATCGCCAGTATTACTGTCGCGCCGCCCGTTATTACATCCCCCGCCGCGAATACTCCCGGCAGGCTGGTTTCCCCCGTAGTTTCATCAACGACCAGCACGCCGCCCCGCTGTGTTTTGAGCGTGCTTTCCTGCTGGGACAAAAGGGGATTGACGGCGCACCCAAGCGCGACTATCAGCGTGTCGCAGGGGAGAATCACTCGCCCATCCGTGTCCTTTACGCCGCGCCTTCCGTCCTGGTCGGGATCGGTTAATTCCATAACAGCGCACTCGGCTGTTTTGACCCAGCCGTTTTCATCGCCGCGAAGGGCTATGGGCGTTGTCAGCCACTTAAAAACGACGCCTTCTTCCCTGGCGTGTTCAAGCTCCTCTTGTCTGGCCGTGCTTTCAGCTACAGAGCGCCTGTACGCAACGGTCGCGTTTGCCCCGAGGCGCAGCGAACACCTTGCCGCGTCCATAGCCGTGTTGCCGCAGCCTACCACAATCACATGTTTTCCAACGGTTACAGGCGTGCCGGTCTCAGGAAACATGTCTGCGCGCATTAAATTTACCCTGGTTAAAAACTCATTGGCCGCATAAACGCCCTTCAGGTCTTCCCCCGGCGCACCAAGCAGTTTTGGCAGACCCGCGCCAGTAGATATGAACACAGAATCAAAATCCCGGCGCAGTTCTGACAACGTGAGTGAGCGCCCAATCAGCGCGTTCATAATAAATTTAACGCCCATTGCCTTTAGCGTTTGAACCTCTGCGTCAACTATTGAATTGGGAAGGCGAAATTCCGGGATGCCGTAGCGCAGCACGCCGCCCGCTCTGGTGAGGGCGTCATACACAACCACGTCATGACCAAGCCGGGCCAGGTCGCCAGCCGCCGTGAGGCCCGCCGGTCCCGCTCCGACGACGGCGACCCTCTTGCCCGTAGCCGCCGCCGTTGCTGGAATTTCCACTCCCAGCGCCATGTCGGACGCGTAACGCTCCAGGCGGCCAATGGAGACGGGCTGGGCCTTAACACCCAAAACGCACCTTGCCTCGCACTGCTTTTCCTGCGGACACACCCGCCCGCAGACAGCGCCTAATGGATTATCCCTCTTGATTATCCTGTTCGCGTTTAAGGGATTCCCAGCCGCGATTTCACGTATAAAGGCAGGGATGGCAATATTAACCGGGCATCCGTGAACGCAATCCGGCTCTTTACACTGAATGCACCTGGCCGCTTCAATTCTGGCCTGATAGTGGCTAAGGCCGAGGCTGACTTCTCTGAAATTTTTAACGCGCTCCAGTGGGTTCTGACAGGCCATCTCCTGCCTGGGGAGCTTCATGCGCTGGTTAGCTTTAAGAGAAGTTAAATCCGCCGTTTTCCAGTCAAAGTCGGCGGTCGCTTCTGTTTCTGGAATGGCGAGTTCAGGCGCCTCCTTTGTCTTTAGCCCAATACTGCAAATGTGGTCTGCATTGGCAACGCGCTCCTGGTCTTTATACCAGTTCTTACGGCGTTGCAGCATCTCAAAGTCAACCTTGTGACCATCAAAGTCAGGGCCGTGAAAACACGCGAACTTTATTTCGCCCCCCACGCTGACGCGGCATCCGCCGCACATGCCTGTTCCGTCAACCATAAGAGCGTTGAGGCTCACCACCGTGGGTATTGCCATTGGGCGCGTCATTTCACTGACTGCGCGCATCATGGGCAACGGCCCCACGGCGATTACTTGGGCTATAGCTTCGCGCCCCAGAATTTCACTCAGGGCGTCCGTGACGATTCCCTTGCGCCCCAGGCTCCCGTCGTCCGTGGTGATAATAATCTCGGCGGAGACTGCCCTGAGTTCATCCGCCAAAAGGACGCGTTCCGCACTGCGCCCGCCCAGGATTGTTATTACGCGGCGTGAGGCGGTGTGTAACTCTTCCGCCGTCGGTAGGATAGCTGCGCTCCCAAATCCGCCGGCCATTAATAAAACCGCGCCTGATTCCGCCAGTTTTGTAGGTTGGCCCATAGGCCCGGCGACGGCAAAAAGCCTGTCGCCGACATTCAGCTTGCCCATCGCCTTAGTGGTGGCCCCTGCTTCCATTATTACGAAGCGGATAGTACCCCGCTCAGCGTCTCCGCCTATCAATGTCAATGGAATTCGCTCGCACTTTTCAAAGGGCTGAACCATGAGAAATTGCCCCGGCCTTCTGCCGTGGGCTACCATTGGGGCTAAAACGCTAAAGTCCCATGTATCCGGCGCCAACAATCGCTTTCCAATAATCGGGTAGCCTTCAGGGCTGACGACTGAGTGAACAGGATCGCTTGTTTCGGGCCTTGTTGCGCGTGACATCAAATTTCCTGTTTATCCGGTTTCTGAACCAAAATTGCTTTGGCAACAAATTTTTAAAAATAACTTGATTGGACAAGGCCAACAAAGTATAGTTTAGGATGTCTATAATTGTAGCCCTGTTGGGCGTTTCTTAAGGAGGCCTTTATGAAAAAGACTACAACCCTGTTACTGGGCGTCGCCGTAGCCGCTATACCTGCTTTCGCAAGCCAGAAGATGGTAAAACAGTGCAAAGATCTCGGCATCACCGAGATTAAGAACTGCGCTTCCTGCCATACCAGCAAATCCCCCAAGGAGATGAGCGAAAAAGACCTCAACGAAATCGGAAAGTGGCTTCTTGAGCAAAAAGCGGCCAAAAACGCCAAAGAATGCGACGTGGCCTGGCTGAAAGAGTACTTCGCCAACAAAAAATAGCTTTTCCACATCAGACTTAGGCGTGAGCGGTTTGAGCGTTCATGCCTTTTGCCGTGCGTGTGGTAATTTGTGATTGCGCTAATGGGGGCGTTGTTATGTCTATGTATTTTTTTCTGGTTCTGCTGCTGGTCTTTGTTGGCCTGGATTTGCTCATGGGCGGCTGTAAGGGCCTGTGTTCAAGAGACGGCAAATCTGAGAAATGCCAGCTAAAAAAGATGGCCTGCCCCGGCTCCGCAAAAGATTAAAGCCTCTTTTCGCTCTTCTTGCGCTCTTGGGCGTCCAGTATCTTTTTGCGTAGCCGGATGAAGTTAGGCGTTACTTCCACAAGCTCATCGTCGTCAATAAATTCGATGGCCTGCTCCAGCGTCAATACGCGGGGCGGAGTCAGGCGCGTCGCCTCGTCGCTTCCGCTTGCCCGCATGTTTGTCAGTTTTTTACCCTTCGCCACGTTCACCACCAGGTCATTTTCTCTGGCGTGCTGGCCGACTATCATGCCTTCATAGCACCTGGCGCCCGGCTCAATAAAGAAAACGCCCCGATCTTCTAAATTCATTATGGCAAAGCCCACGGCTTCGCACTGATCCATAGATATGAGCACGCCGTTTTTGCGCCCAGGCAACTCACCCTTGTGGGGGCCGTAGTGACTGAATACGCTGTTTAGTATTCCCTCGCCCCTTGTGTCGGTTAAAAATTCGTTGCGATACCCTATTAAGCCCCTGCTCGGAATGCTGAAGCGCAGTCTGACGCGGCCAGGCTCCTGGAACATATCCAGCATTTCCGCCTTGCGCCCCCCCAGCTTTTCCATGACGACGCCCATGTAGTCCTCGGGTACGTCAACGGTGACGTCTTCAAAGGGTTCTTTTTTTTCTCCTGTTTCGGGGTTCGTTTTGGTTATAGCCTCCGGGCGGCTGACGCACAGCTCAAAACCCTCGCGCCGCATTGTCTCAATGAGGACGGACAGGTGTAATTCGCCGCGTCCCGAAACCACCCAGCGCTCTGGCGAGTCTGTGTCTTCGACGCGCAGCGCGACGTTGTGTTGAAGTTCCTTTGTCAGGCGCTCGCGCAGCCGCCTGCTTTGCGTAAATTTACCGTCCTGGCCCACAAACGGCCCGTCGTTTACCTGGAAAACCATCGAAATAGTCGGCTGGTCAATGTCAACGTACGGTATTGCTATCGGAAATCGCGGGTTTGCAATGGTTTCGCCAACGCGTATATCTGGAATGCCTGCAACGGCCACAATTTCACCCGCGCCAGCCCTTTCTCTGGCCACCCTCTGCAAGCCGTCAAAACCGTGCAGCGACGTAATCTTGTGGTTTTCTACGGCGCCGTCGCGCTTGACCAATACAACCTGGTCGCCGATGGAAATCTGCCCATTGAAAACGCGCCCAATGCCGATTTGCCCGACGTAATCGTTGTAATCCATCAGCGTGACGAGCATTTGGAGCGGCTTATCCGCGCTGCCTTTGGGATGGGGACAGTGGCGTATGACGACGTCGAAGAGCGGATCAAGGGTTTCAGCGCTGTCGTTTACGTCCAGCATCGCGTACCCCTGTTTTGCCGACGCGAAAACGCAAGGGAAATCCAATTGCTCATCCGTTGCGCCAAGCTCCATGAGCAATTCAAAAACCTGATCCTGCGCCCAGTACGGACGAGCGCCATAGCGGTCAACCTTATTTATCACGACAATCGGACGCAGGCCCAGGGCCAGGGCTTTCCGCGTGACGAACTTGGTCTGGGGCATCGGCCCGTCAAAGGCGTCCACGACCAGCAGGACAGAATCCACCATGCTCAGAACGCGCTCCACCTCGCCGCCAAAATCAGCGTGTCCCGGCGTGTCAACTATGTGGAAGCGGAAGCCGCCCCAGCTTATGGACGTGCATTTTGCCAGAATGGTGATGCCGCGCTCCCTCTCCTGGTCGTTAGAATCCATGGCGCGTTCAGCGACCCGCTGGTTGTCGCGAAATACGTGGGCGCTCTTGAACAGCGCGTCAACAAGCGTGGTCTTGCCGTGGTCAACGTGGGCGATTATGGCAATGTTGCGAATTTTTTCGATAGGCGTCATGGATTCCTGTTATCAGCGGGGCGAACAGCGTCAAAAAACGCGAACCGAAAATTTTATCAGATATATAGTCATTTGCCGAACTCAGGCCAATTTAGCTTTTTGCCGTTTTTCAAGCGCATTGACTATAGCCCATCGCATTTAAGGCTTGCTTCATTCCAGCACCGCCATAACGCCGGGAAGCCCGTCAGGTTTGGGGACGGCTGTTTGGGCAAGGTCATATGCGACGATTTTAAGCCTTTGTGAAAAATGTACCTGAAAGACGCCCGCGTCCGGGCCAATTTCAACTTCGCCCACGTCCGGGCCTATCACGTCAACGTGACTGGCAATAAAGTAACGATGCGTACCCTGGGAAAGTCCTCTTATGGTCAGCCGCTTCGCTTTTTTCTTTTTCTGCTCCACTGGTATTCGCACCCCATTAAGGGCCAGTTCTAAAGGTCCTGAAACCTTGCTCGTGAATTGTATTTGGAACGTGCCGGGCGGCAGGGGACTTTTTGGGAGGATCGGCCTCGCCTTTTTACAGCCGACAACTAGCACCAGCGCGGCTGCAGCCATCATTCCAAACATTTTTATTTTTTTCATGCAACGCCCCTTCTGAGCTTGTCCCTCATACATTAAAGCATAATTGGCTTTAAATTCAAGCGCGAATGTTTTTCCCTTCACTAAAAGGCTTGCCAATAATGTTTTTTAAATCGCAGTAATTAAACCCCATCATAATAATAGGATCAATCTTGATTGGGTCAGGCTTGCCCTGCGTCATACAATCATCATTGACAAAGGCGGCGATAATTTCTCCAAAGAACATAGTAAAGCCCCTTATTTGCTTACTATCGCAAACCTTGCAGAGAAAGTTCAGCGGACACTCTTCTATCATCGGCGCGTTTCCCGCCGGATCAAAAAAAGACTTAAAGATTACTGACTTATCAACATCTTTGCCGGAAACCATACCACAGAAATCCATTTCTTTTACCAGGGCCGCTGAAGGAATATTCACGCTGAAATACCCAGTTTGGGCAATTCCGCCTGTAATGTAGTGCGTATCTTTCAGCGAAACGCACAGCACAGGCTCAAGACAGGCGCACCCGCCCGCGCCAACGGTTGTGTATGTGGGCTTTGCGTTCAGCACAGCCCCCGCGATCATGGCTGGAAACGGGCCAACCGGTTGGTTTTCTAATGTGATTTTCATGCAAAATCTCCGTTGCGTCCAAATATTTAGTTTACTTCACCGCCGCTTGTTTTTAACATGGCTATGGCCTTGCTACATCAGGCCGGTCATTTCCAGGAAGCCGAAATGCCCGACCAACTCACCAACGAGGCTTCGGAAACAATACACAAAGGTACACTCAAATGAAGCCAAATGACGCAATGCGAAAACGATTTTCGTTGAAAACAAAAACCGCGCTCCTTTTTTTGCTGTAAGCGTGTTGATTTCAATCGCTTATACTGTGTTTGTTGCCAGAAGGCTGTCGGTGAGCGAACTGTCAAAAATTGACCTTGAACTAATGCTGGCCGCAAATAGCTACCACTTTAAGGTTGAATGAGCGTCTCGGAAATAGGGGAGTAGTCATGCCAAGCGTGTTAGTTATAGACGATGATCCCGAAATTCTTTCGGCCAACGTAAATCACCTGGGCGAACAGGGCTTTGACGTGACCACAGCCGATACCGGCATGAGCGCGATTGCCCTTTTGAACGAAAAACGGTTTGACTGCATCGTGCTTGACGTGATGCTGCCTGACATTGACGGCTTTGCCATATGCAAGGCCGCCCGCACGGTCACTGACGCGCCGATCATATTTCTGACCTGCCTGGACGAACTGGACGACAAGATAAAAGGGCTGCTGCTGGGCGGCGACGATTACATGACAAAGCCGTACAGCCTGAAAGAATTAACCGTCCGTATCCACGCGATTCTGAGGCGCCAGGAAAGAATGGTTAAACGGCATGGCGGCAATATTCACATTGACAAGCAAAAAAGGATGATACATACGCCGGGCAAGAACGTGTTTTTGTCCCACATGGAGTTTGAATTGTTCCTGCTATTCTTTGAGAACCCGGGCGCGCTGTTTGCCAAAGAGGACATAGAAAAAAGGCTATGGCCGGAAGGCGGGAGCGATGGAGCGGTTGCAGTCCTTATTTCTAAGCTGCGTCGCAAGCTGAAATTCACCGCGCCCTACATCGGAAACATAGAAAACACCTACGGCATGGGCTACACGCTGAAACCTCCCGCAAAAATGGAGCAAGCATGACGAAACGCATACTGGCCGCGTTTTCTCTTGCCTTTTATCTTGCCTGCCTGGGATTGCTGCTGTACTTCCTGACCATCCGGCCGGGAGGCGCGGGCGGGAATCAAACCGTCATATACGCGATCACGAGCTTCGCGTCGGGCGGCATGTTTATGATGGCTCTTTACGGCGTTACGCTCTACCTGTTTCGCTCCGTGGAAAAAGCCGCGCTGTATTTTACACTGGTCTGTCTGGCTACAGGCGCGCGCTTCTTCGTTATGGATGGGAGCCTGACGATTATGGGGCTGATTCCAGACTTTCCGTTAGGCGCTGCGCTTGCCATTCGTTGTATTTCCGTGGGTTTTGTGGTTATAGGGCTAACGGGTTTTGTATTTGAAATTTTCGCCTCGCCAAAACACAAAAAGCGGCTGCCCTTTTTGAACGCAATGACTTTTGCCGTATTCGCGGCGCTCACCGCCACAATACTGCATGGCGGGGACGGCGTTCCCATAAGGCTTGTCACACTGTTGTTTTTTATTTTCATGGAGGCGTACTGGATTTTCGTTGTTGTTCAGTCAAAGGATTATAAGAAGAATTGGTTGAATCAATTATATCTGGCAGTGATGTTGCTCTATATGGTTACATCCGTATTTGCCGCCTTTTTGACGGGACTGTTTCCTCATACGGCAGTAATTTCCGCCTATGTATTCGTTATCGTCCATATTGTACTGCTCTCCGACCGCTACGCCCGCACGGTAGGCGACCTGGAGCGGATAAACATAAACCTTGAAAGCGTCATTGACGAGCGCACAAAGGATTTGCAAAACATCAACGCCGCGATGAAGGAAATTGTCGGCAATATCTCGCACGACCTAAAAACGCCGCTCACCGCTATGAGCCTCAATTTGGAAAAGCTGAAAGAGCTTGTGTCGGGTGATGAAAACCTTGTACGCCATGTCCAGACCGCATACGACAAAAACCTTGACATGCAACGGCTTATACAGAACCTGATTGAGGTGACCCGCATGGAGGCAGGGCAAAGCCTTTATAGGCCGGAATATGTTTCATTGAACGGTCTGTTGTCACAGGCCCAGGCGAAGTACGGCGATTATCTGGAATTCAGGGGCCTGTCCTTTGATGTGACCGTCAGCGGAGTGTCCATGGAAAGCGGGGACGCACTGATATACGCCGATCCTGTAAAGATATGGAGCGTGTTTGACAATATTATCTATAACGCCGCGCGGCATACGGAGCAGGGCGGCATAACCGTAACAGCCGACGCGGGCGACGATAGCGTGACCGTGACCGTGACCGTGGCTGACACCGGCTGCGGCATAGCGCCGGAACATCTGCCGCGTGTCTTTGAGCGGTTTTACAAAGTATTAAGCTCCCGCGGGGAGGGGGACGGCGGCAGCGGTTTAGGGCTGTATATCGTCAGGGGCGCTATGGAAGCCATGGGCGGAAACGTTGCTATTCAAAGCAAACCCGGCATCGGCACGACGGTTATCCTGACGTTTAGTAAAAATGAACAATTGAAAAAAATCGGCAGTCGCCAACTGCCGATTTGAATGATGAAAATGAGTCTGCGCTAATTCGACAGACACTGTCTGCCGAATTAGGGTCTATTGACACTAACGCAGAAGTTCATAGATAAGTCCAACAAAGAAAAACATTACAAACATACAATCCAGCTTGTCGTAGCGTGTGCAGATTCTGCGAAAGCGCTTGTACCTGCGGAAAAAGCGCTCGATTTCGTTACGTTTTTTGTAG
>JAISSN010000114.1 GCA_031273105.1 Holophagales bacterium
GGAGGCCACAGACTGCTTTGAGGCCGCCCGGGAAAAGGTCAGAGCCTTTATAAACGCCCCCTCAAGCAAGCAGATTATCTGGACGCGCGGGACTACAGAATCAATCAACCTTGTGGCCCAGTCCTGGGGCAGGATGGCCATCGGGCAGGGAGATGAAATTCTCTTGTCGGCAATGGAGCATCACTCCAATATCGTTCCGTGGCAGTTGTTAGCAGAAGAGAAAGCCGCCAGTATCCGCGTAATACCGATGAATGATAATGGCGAGCTTATTTTGGATGATCTCGGCAAGCTGATAACAGACCGCACAAAAATTATCGGCGTCGCGCACGTTTCCAACGCCCTCGGCACAATAAACCCAATAAAGAAAATAATCGCCGTGGCTCATTCAAAGGGAGTCCCCGTCCTGGTGGATGGAGCGCAAGGAGTTCCCCACATTAAAATTGACGTGCAGGATTTGGACGCGGACTTTTACGCCTTCAGCGGCCACAAGATGTGCGGGCCAACGGGCATTGGCGTCTTATACGCAAAACAGGCGCTGTTAGACGCAATGCCTCCCTGGCACGGCGGCGGCAGCATGATTTTATCCGTCAGATGGGAAAAGACGCTATTCATGCCGCCGCCCGCCAGGTTTGAGGCTGGTACGCCTAACATCGTCGGCGCCATTGGCCTTGGGGCCGCCATGGATTACTTGAATAGCATCGGCATGGACGCAATCGCCGCCTGGGAGAATCGCCTTCTCCGTGTCGCAACGGAAAATCTGGCGGCCATAGACGGCCTCAGAATCATCGGCAACGCCCAAAACAAGGCCAGCGTTATTTCTTTTGTCTTAGAGGGTATTCACCCCCACGACGCAGGCAGTATTCTGGATCTTGAGGGCGTGGTGGTGAGGGCTGGTCATCATTGCGCCCAGCCCGTGATGGAGCGTTTTTCAATACCCGCAACCACAAGGGCCAGCATTGCCTTTTTTAATGACGAATCTGACATTGAGGCCCTTGTTTCAGGCATATACAAGGTCAAGGAGATTTTTTCGTGAGCGATCCCAGAGAGTTGTACCAGCAAGTTATCCTCGAACATAACAAGAAGCCCCGCAATTTTGGCAGGCTAACCCCTTGCACCCACCGCGCCCACGGCCTCAACCCCCTGTGCGGCGACGACATAGAAGTTACATTGAACATCGAAAACGGCCAGATCGCCGATATCAGGTTTCAAGGCAGCGGATGCGCCATTTCCAAAGCTTCTAGTTCACTGATGACAGTCAACGTAAAAGGCAGGTCCGTCGAAGAAGCCGAAACCATGGCGGGCCAATTTCGCGAAATGATACGGGGCGAGCTTGATCCATCCAGCGCCCCAAACATACTGGGCAAGCTATCCTTGTTTAAGGGTGTAAAAGACTTGCCCAGCCGCGTGAAGTGCGCCGTTTTACCCTGGGCCGCGCTGCACAGCGCCCTCAAGGGCGTTGAGACGACCAGTACGGAGTGAGGTTTAAGGATGCCCAAGATAGCCGAAATTGAATACACGCCCAACCCAAACGCCATAAAGTTCATACTAAAAGAACCCGTAGCGGCTGGTTTTCCCCGTAGCTTTCCCAACCTCGAAATCGCCCGGGCAGACCCCCTGGCTAAAGCGTTATTTGAGGTTGGCAACGTCGTATCGGTTATGATGCTGGGCAGGTGGATGACTGTAATCAAGGACGACGGCGCTACCTGGAATGAGCTATTACCCAGGTTAGCGCCCATCATCAGGCAGGCGCCATCGTTGACAGCAGGCGAAAACCCGTCAGGAATGACCCTGAGCGACGATGTAAAGGACGACGCCTTCCTTCAAAAGGTGTTTGAGGCGCTGAAGGAACATATATTTCCCTTTCTGGCCGCAGACGGAGGCGGCCTGGAAGTGGTTGGCCGCCACGAAAAGCAAGTGATGATACGCTACATGGGCGCCTGCCAAAACTGTCCGGCTGGCTTGACGGGAACCCTGATGGCTATAGAAGGAGTACTCAAGGCCGAAGTTGATCCAGAGATTTCAGTGATAACGGTTTGAGCGCATGAAATGGTCAAAGCCCCAAATTAAAAAACTCATGGCGCTCTTAGAAGCCGCCCATCCAGGCGCAGGGTGCGCCCTCAGACATTCCGACCCATTTCAACTGATAGTGGCCACCATACTGAGCGCCCAGTGTACAGACGAGCGCGTAAATAGCATTACGCCAACACTATTTGCCAGATACCAAAACGCAGCCGCCCTGGCGAAAGCGGATAGCGGTGAATTGGAAGCCATTATTCGGCCAACGGGTTTTTTCAGAAACAAAGCCCGCAATTTGATTGGGATGGCTGCCGCGCTATTAAAGCAACATGGCGGCCTTGTGCCAAGCGACCCTGCGGCCCTTGGGGCGCTTCCGGGCGTGGGGCAAAAGACCGCTAACGTGGTACTCGCCAACGCCTTTGGCATCCCCGCCCTCGCCGTTGACACCCACATTTTTCGCGTGGCCAGGCGCTTAGGTCTGTCAAACGCCAGTATGCCTGAAAAACTTGAAGCAGACCTCTGCGGGCTTTTTTCTAAGAGCGCCTGGATAGCCCTGCATCATCAGCTAATCTGGCACGGACGTCTGATTTGCTCCGCAAGAAGCCCGAAGTGTTCTGAGTGCAACCTG
>JAISSN010000117.1 GCA_031273105.1 Holophagales bacterium
AATCTGGCTTTTCTCAAACGCCTGGGCGTAGCCATGTTCAAAATCGACTGATGAACACTATCAAAGACGTTTTTGCTCAGGCCTCCGCCTGTTTGCCTACCTTTTATGCGACAATCTACACTCTGAAAATTGTCATCTCGCAAAACTCTAAAGGTTTTGCAAGTGGCTCAAATGGCAACACATCTTGTCTGTTGATTGCGTTTACTCTTATAGAAACGGAAGAGACTGGCTCTTAATTTGCTTATAGTCTTTTGAAGTGTAATAAACGCGGCATAGCAGCGAATCACCATAACAACTTCAAGAAGGAGGGTTGAAAAATCATGGACAAGGCAGGTTTTGACAATTTTGGTTTTCGCCGCGTCAACCTACAGAGTTTTCCGAGGTTGAATGACGTTTTCTCAGATAACGCGAATAACGTGGAGAACGAGCCTGAACTTGGTTTTAGGAACACGCTTAACAGAGAACTGGTCAACGCGGCTAAGTCCCTGGAGACTACAGCAAAGATCAGCCGCAATGAAGCGGGCGCTTTGATGGGTCAGTCATCATTGTCTATGTCCCTGACGTTGCAAGGAGCAACAGGCCCAAATAGCAGTGAAGCAAGCGATTTAATGGGTCAGGCGTTAGCTTTCGGCGGCTTGAATATAAGGTCTGCGCCTCTTGATTCCGACTTCGATTCTCTGATCAGATTTGACTTTGTCAGGCAAGTCAGGAGCGTAATCGAATCAGCCCGAGAGCGCGTTGCAAAAAACGGCAGAGTGAGAGAAATTGAGCAATTAGAATCAGAGATAGAAAATATGTTGGCGTTAGAACCCTTTAGTTACTCACAAAATCCCCAGAATGATAACTAATGGCGATTTAATTCTCAGGCTGTATCAGAGAGACGACAGGGAAGCTCTGACAAGGCTGGCTGATAATTTTAACGTCAGCAGGTATTTGACAGATCGCTTTCCAAACCCGTACAGCCTTGCGGACGCTGATTGCTGGTTAGCCAGGGTTGGAGCGGAAGACGCGCCGCATAATTTAGCGATAGAGTGGCGGGGTCAATTTATTGGCGGCATTGGCCTGATGCCCCTTGACGATGTATATCGCCGGACGGCGGAAATTGGCTATTGGCTGGGAGAACCGTATTGGGGCAGGGGTTTGGCTGCTAAAGCCGTAGGCATGATGGTGGGCTACACATTTGCCAGGCTGCAATTTATACGAATCCAGGCATTGGTATTTGCCGAAAACAAAAACTCAGCAAGGGTTTTGGAAAAAAACGACTTTGTTTTTGAGGCCACGCTCCGCCAACACATAACCAAACACGGCCGTACACAGGACGCCATGCTGTACGCAAGGATTTGCGACTGACCCAGACTGCGCGGCTATAACAGCCGCTCAGAACAGTGACGATAAATCCTCAAGGATGTCTTTTGCGCCCCTGGCGAATTTGGCGGCGCCTTCGCGCAGGAACGCGTTAGTTCCCTCAGAGTGAGTGTCATCGGGCGAGCCGGGGATTGCCCAGACTTCTTTACCCAAATCCAGCGCCAGCCTGGCTGTCAGAAGTGAGCCTGACCTGGCGCCAGCTTCAACGACAACCACGCCCTTTGTCCAGGCCGCCATGAGTAGGTTTCTCCTGGGAAAATGCCACTTATGGGGTTTCGCGTCCGGCGGAAAACAAGTTATGACGCCCCCGCCGGTTTTTACGATACGGTTCATCAATGGGATATTCTCGGCTGGGTATGGGTTTTTAAGGCCGGAGCCAAGTATTCCCCAGGTTGGGCCGACTTCTATTGCCCCAACGTGGGCGGCGGCGTCAATGCCCCTGGCCAGGCCGGAAATCACGCCCACGCCTGCTTCAGTCAGGTCGCGCCCTATGCGTAAAGCTCTCTTGCGGCCCCCTTCGCTGGAGGCGCGGCTTCCAACAACCGCCAAACAGGCCGATGGCGGCGGCAGCGTACCCTGCGCCCACAGAGCAACGGGGTAGGGCAACTCCTCTTGCAGGTGGGCCGCTTTTGCGTCTCCGGGTAAAACCAGGTTTGCTCCCAGGCTCACTGCCTCGTCCCGCAGCGATTTTATTTTATTGGATAGAGAATCCAGTTCTTTGCGCTCCTCAGGAGACAGCGCGGGGGACTCATTGGCGCGGTATTCCTCCCAAACTTCAGCCTTTCGGGCCTCTTTCCAATGAAGCGTCGTAAAAGCCAAGGCCAGTAAATCAATATCCATTCTCACATCGTAATAGAAAACATTTGACTTTTTTCCCATCGCTGTTAGACTAATTGTTCTTTGGCAAGTCTTGCCCGGTTTTGAGGTATCCCATGTCACGTCAATGCGAAATCTGCGGAAAAAAGCCCCAATTTGGTCACAACATATCCCACGCCCACAACGTTACGAATCGTCGCTGGCTGCCCAATTTGCAGAGTGTGCGCGCCATTGTAAACGGCGCCCCAAAGCGCCTGCGTGTTTGCACGTCCTGTCTTCAAGCTGGAAAAGTCACTAAAAACGCCTGAGCAGTACCTTCAGCGATACTGAAAAGCGCGGTATGGCCTCTTCTTTAGCCTTTTTTTTCAGCTTTTGTTGTCTATGATTTTAGGGATTGATACAGCCACCGAATGGCTGCATTTAGCCCTGGTCGGGAGTAAGTCCGCCTGGATCCGAAGGGTATTAACTAAGCCAACCTATAACGCTTCTATGGCCTTGCTGCCCTTGGCCGATGAAATTTTTCGTGAAGCCGACGCCGACAGGAACGACGTCAGCGGAGTTGTTGCCTGCGTTGGGCCGGGCGGCTTTACGAGCCTGCGGGTAGGGATTGCCACTGCCGAGGGCTTTGCCGTCGCAGGGCTTTCCACGTGGGGCTTCACGGCCTTTGAACTGCGGGCGCTGTCATTATCGAATCAAGTCCAGAGCGGGGTTGTTTATGTGGTTCTGGACGGACAACGAGGCGAAGTCTTTTTACAGCCCTGGGATATGGAAAAGCGGCAATCTATGAAGCCAGCCGCGAAAGTCCCGATTAACGAATTGGCTTTGGCAATAGGCGATAACGACTGGTGGGCGCCTGAGCGATTCCGCCCAAAAGCCGCGTCCTATATGTGTAGTTCACCGATTACACTTGAAGACGAGGGCCTTGCGACGCTTGACGCCCTGGTTGAACTGTGTCGGGTTTGCTCGAAAAGGCCCCTTGAAGATCAATTACTCCCCCTGTATTTAAGGGAAACAGACGCCGAAGTAAAATTCCCAGCCGCGTCAGCACACTTAAAAGATATGCACAGACGCGGGTTGGCAAGGTGACGGTTATACAGATTCTCGGCTCTGGTTCTCTTATCCCGGATTGGGCGGAGGCGTTGGAATCCAGGGAATTCGGCTCAGTCTGGGGGCCGCTGGGGGAATTTGAGATACTGTGGCTGGCGGACAAGCTCGCCTTTGCCAGATGGCGCATGATACCAAACTCCGCTGAAGCCGAATTGCTGCACATAGCTGTTGATACAGCCCATAGGCGCGTCGGCGTAGCGAAGCGCCTTATGGTTGAATGTTCAAAATACCTCGCCGCAAACGGATGCGCGTCGTTGCATTTGGAGGTGAGGGCTTCCAATATCCCTGCGCAAAAATTGTACGAATCTTTGGGCTGGCGGCGTATAAACGTCAGAAAGGCATATTACGGCGACGGCGAGGACGCGGCAATCTTTTGTTTGAGCGGTTGAAGTCTGAAAAACAGTCAAAACAGGCCGTTGTAAACTTGACGGATATGTTAAAGTGTTTATTATTTTTAAGGAGAGCCGACATGGTTTATTGCGTAAATTGCGGAGCAAACATAGACGACAGCCTGGAAACATGCCCGTCCTGCGGCGCGGGCGCGTCAGCGAACCCAAATGACGCCCAGCAGAACAAAACAATGGCGATAATAGCCTATATCCTGTTTTTTATCCCCCTGCTGACGGGCGACCACAGGAAATCCCCCTTCGTGAAGTTCCACACGAATCAGGGAACAGTGTTGTTTCTGATCTCCATGGCGGCGCAGATAGTGTCGGGCATCTTGGTGTTTCTTGTAATCGGCTGTTTTCTGTGGCCCCTGTTCAGTCTGGTGAGCCTGATACTCTGCATTCTGGGCATCATCAACGCCGCCAACGGCGAAATGAAGCCTTTACCCATTATCGGCAAAATGACAATCATTAAATGAGCAAGAGTCCGCAGATCTGCCGGCGGCGATGCGAACCCCGACCCCCTCAATCTGCGGGTCTTATTCCAATTCTAAATAGAAATTGCTTTAATTTCTATTTAGAATTGGAATGCGCGACACGGATGTCGCGCCGAAATGCGTAGCATTTCGAGAGGCAAGGAACGCTTACGATGCCGTATCC
>JAISSN010000017.1 GCA_031273105.1 Holophagales bacterium
ACTCCCCAGCTTCTGGGCATTGCCAACGCGTTTGGCTCCAGGTCGCAAGCTGACTTGAACAAGTACGACCTGAACAACAACGGCATTGTTGACGATGGCGATTTGGTGATGCTCTTTAAGGTGATGGGGTGGTGACCTTTTGCGGGACTTAAGCCGGTATAAAAATTTTCAACCAAAAATCCTGACCCTCTGCCCATCTATCGGCCCTGATTCCGGTAACGTCAGGTGATCTGACGCTTTATAATTTAATTGATACAAATCTAATCTGTCGCCGCTGGCTATATCAACTTCGTAGTAAAAGTCATTATTACTTTGCTTTTTAGGAACGATGACACTCACGCCTGAATCAGACCTTAGCAATAGCACAATGTCGGCGTTTATCACGGTACGTACAACTTTAACGCCTAAGCGGCCATTATCCAATCGCGTCACTGTCCAAACGGGGTTTGGGAGTTTAGGCGCGCGCGTTTTCGTATTTAATTCAGGCAAATCATCCGGTTTGCTTAATTCATTTGCTTCGGCTTTTATTGCGGCCTCAGCCGAAAACACAATGGCGTCCTTGCTTGCCACCCCTGCCTTTCCTTGCGCTTTTGCGCTCCGGGCAAGGGGGGCGGCCCTTAGCGCCGAATGTTGAAGCGGTGAGAGGGAAGCGGCGCCTGAAATATTGGCAACGTCTTCCTGAAGCGCGTTTGGCGCGGCGGCGTCTTTACCGGCGTCTTCGGTCAAAAGAACACTTTTATTTGCGGACGCGGCGGTTTTTTTTGCTGCTTCCGGGCTATTTTTTACGCCTGGCTGCTCGGCTTGCGCCATGTCTTTTTCTGTATTTTTTATTGTTATTTCGCGGCCTTTGCTCTCAGCACCGGGCGTGATAATAGGGTCCGACGGCGCTACGATGGCCTCTGCCTTAACTTGTTCAACTTTGGCCGACTGTTCGGGCGGCAACGGCGCGCCGCTTCGTTTGAGGGAGTAAGAAGCCATGAACACCAAAAACATGCTGGCCGCCACGCCCATCCACAGGGGCTTTTGCCAAAACGGGCGGATTTTTGCTGGCGGCGCGGCTGTTGAATCAAGGGCGGCCATTACCCTTGCCCTGAATTCCGGGCAATCCAGTATCTGTTTAAGCGCGTCTTCATCCATCAGCGCGTTGAATAATTCCTGGTCCTCAAGGGCGGCGCTGAACAGGGCCAATTTTTCACCGTCGCGCAGTATGCCCGGAGCGTATCCGCCCAGTAGTTTTTCCGGGTTGATGTTTTTCATGTCGCCCACCTCCCGCCAATGCGCTCCATGAGCTGTTTCCGGCAGCGATGATCCCATGTGTAAACGGTATTAAGGCTTTCGGCGCCCATTAACTTTTGAATATCATTAAAGCCCAGTCCATTCAGCTTATGTTTGAACAATTCGCGGCATTTTTGCGGCATTTGTGAAATGCCCTTGAGGAGTTTTTCCAACCCTTCCTTATACATAGCCGCCGTTTCAGGGTCCGGTTCCTCCCCGATCAGGGGCCATTCATCCGCCTGAACCTGGTCGTACTCGCCGCGCCGGAAGGATTTCCTCTGCCAGGACGCCATTTTGAAACGCAAAATCTGAAAGGCCAGCGGGACAAGCTCGTCCATGCGCTCTACAAAGCTGTATTTTTCGTGGATGAGCAACAGAGCCTCCTGGGCAAGGTCTTCAGCCTGATCCCTTCCTATCTTGTATGCCGCGAAGCCAACCATCCTTTCACGCAATTTGCTCAAAATCGCCGCGCTGGAGTAATTGGCATCGGTTTCGTTCAGGGTATCGGCCGCCATGCTGTCAGAGGATAATGACATTTGAAAGAAATAACGTGATGGATGAGCTAATTGCAAAACCTCCAGCTTTGTCGGAAACGCGGACGCCAGACCCGCATTTTTCAGGAATTGCGCACTGGCTTGCGATGTTTCCAGGAGGTTTTGCAATTAACTCGGATGGTTTCAGAAAAAAACCCATAGAGGCCGAAAAACAGGATATGTCCTGTTTTTCAGCCTCAGTGATAGCGTAATCACCCATTCTTCTTAACAAACTCTTCCATGAATTCAACCAGGGTCTTAATATTCTCAACTGTTACGGCATTATAGGCGCTGACGCGGACGCCGCCTATGTCGCGATAGCCTTTAAGTCCAACCATGGCGTTTTTCTTGGCTTCTTTGACGAAAGTATCAGTCAGCTCGTCGCTTGGCAGGAAGAAGTCAATGTTCATCAGCGAGCGGTCGGCTTTTTCCGTGACGAACGGCTTGTAGAAGCCGTCATATTTATCAACGCAGCCGTAGAGAAGCTGGCCCTTTTTGCGGTTGTTTTCTTCGATGACCTTCAGTCCGCCGATTTCCTTGTTGTACGCCAGAACGTTGCGGAGGATATAGATGCCAAAGGTGGGCGGGGTATTGTAGAGGCTGTTTTTCTCGGCGTGAATCCTGTAGCGCAAATAGCTGGGCAAGTCCTGGGCTTCGCACATTTCAAGAAAGTCGTCCCGCATGATTATCAGCGTGACGCCCGACGGGCCGATGTTTTTCTGCGCTCCGGCATAAATCAGGCCGAATTGGGAAATATCCACAGGCTTCCACATTATGTCGGACGACATATCGCAGATGTAGGGCTTGTCTGTCTTTGGGAATTCGTGCCACTGCGTGCCTTCAACTGTGTTGTTGGATGTAAAGTGAACAAAGGCGGCGTCAGGGGCGATTTGCAGTTCAGACGCCTTGGGCAGGCGGGCAAATTTTTCGGCTTTTGTGCTGGCGGCTTCGCGAACCCTGTCGCCCGCTACCAGTTTGGCTTCCTTGTAAGCCTTTTCGGCCCAGTTGCCTGTTGTTATGTAATCGGCCTTGCGGTCCTTGCGGAGCAGGTTCAACGGAATCATGCCAAATGCAAGATGCGCGCCGCCCTGGAGGAACATTACCTTAAAATTATTCGGTATGTTCATCAGCTCTTTTACAAGGGCGATGGCTTCTTCGTGAACGGCGTCGTACTCCTTGGAGCGGTGGCTGATTTCCATGACGGACATGCCTGTTCCCGCAAAATCGAGCAACTCCTCCTGCGCTTTCTGGAGCGGCTTCACAGGAAGACCGGCGGGGCCGGCGTAAAAGTTAATTGTGCGTTTAGACATAGATGACCTCGGAATATGCCAGGGTGCATTCAATCAAGATTGAATGCAACCTGGTAAGTTTGGGGCGAGAAGGCGTTTGAAGAAGCAACGCCAGAAAGACCAGACTGCGCCAACGTTCCGCGAACCGACTTAAGTCGGTGAAGGTAACGGGAGACATGGGCGTAAAGTTGCATTTTTGTTCTGCTTTCAAAGTTCTTGGGTGGCGTGCCTGATTTTCCAATTCCAACAGAAATGCGCCATAAAAGTTTGAGGCCTGAGCTTGACCGGGTCTGGAGTCGCATGATCAGGGTTGCTTCGTGAGAAAACGTGCAGCCAAGCTACAATCACTTGAAGTCTGTAATAATAGCCACGACTTCGTCCCCTATGCGCCCAAGGTTTTCCTTTGTGCTGGCGCCCAGGTGGGGGGCCATGAATACATTGGGGGCCTTGAGTAGCGGACAGTCTGCGGGCGGCGGATCACTGAACCAGACGTCCGCGCCATAAGCCCGAACCTTGCCTTTATTGAGGGCTTCGGCCAGGTCATTTTCAACCACGCACTTGCCTCGGCCCGTATTGACGATAACAACGCCATCCTTCATCTTGGTTATTAAATCGGCGTTTATCATGCCCCTGGTCTCGTCTGTCAGCGGCGTGTGCATTGAGATGTAATCGGCCTCCGCAACCAAAGCGTCCAGGGTCGGAACCAACTCGGCGATGGGGTGTTCCTTTACAAACGGATCAAAGGCCATCACCTTCATTCCAAAGGCCGCCGCTCGCCTGGCCACTTCAGTGGCAATCGCTCCAGCCCCGATGAGGCCAAGGGTCTTTTTGAAGAGTTCTGTGCGCTTTAACTCGCTCTTTAAGAATTTACCCTCGGTCATGGAAACATGGCCTTCTATTAGCCGAGCCGGTATGGCCACCATGAAGGCCATCGCCATTTCGGCCACGGCCACGCTGGAGGCTTTGGGCGTGTTGACGGCTTTGATGCCCTTTTCGGCGCAGAGCTTTTTGTCAACGTTGTCCATGCCGACGCCGCCTCGTATGACGAGTTTGAGGTTAGGAGCCTTGGCGATGAGGTCTGCATTGACGGTAGTCTTGGAGCGGATCAGCAGAACTTCCGCTTCTTCCAGCAAGGCCATCTCGTTGGATACAGGGCCAAAGGCCGCGAGGCGCTCCGGCAGCTTGGCGTCAAACGCGTCAGCGATGAGGATTTTCATGATGCCTCCAAAATAGTGTGGGGGTGTAAAGTAGTCAAATGCGCGGATGCGTGCGCGTAAACATTCATTTTTGTTCTACCTTTCGAGCGCGTAAGCTAAAAATATAGCTCAATAACAAACCAGAGAGTTTTGCGTTTGGGTTGTATGTCCGACAACGCCGGATAAATTGCGCCGCAGGAATTTTGCCGGCGGGCTTGCTCACAATCTTTTACATGAAGCAGTTTAACTTGCTTTCAAGGTTAATTCCAATTCCAAATTAAATCTGCCATTTTATTGTAACCCGTTTTTTCAAGGTATAGGCAACGCATTTGAAAATCAGAACAAATAATGCGAGTTTACGACTGCGCCGCCGTTTCGCTCACCGACTATCGTCGGCTCGCTACACTATGGCGCAGTCTAGCGCATCCGCGCATGTGCCTTGTGGAGCGGAACTCTTGTACGTTGACTAAATCATGGGAAAAGTGTTCCGCTCCACAAGTCACACGACTATACTATTCAATAGCTGTATTTGTGCATTAAACTACAAGCTGAGGTGCTTCAAAATGACCAACCCTCATCCGCCAAACGCCAATGAAAGATCCCTTGCCCCCGGGCAGCGGCTTGCGAGCACAAAAAAGACCGCCATGAGCGAATCCGCCGTGGCGGAGATACGCCTGCTGGCCTCGCGCTACCCCGACAAGCTGGCGGCCACGCTTCCGGCCCTGTATATAGCCCAGAGCGACATGGGCTTCGTGAGCCTCTCCGCTATGCAGGAAGTAGCCAGGGCGCTTGATGTTCCCCCCAACCATGTATATGGCGTCGCTACGTTTTACACCATGTTCCGCAAATCGCCGGTTGGGCGTTTTCACGTCGAGGTATGCACAAACATATGCTGCGCTCTCAGGGGCGGCGTAAAAATTTTTGAACGCCTGCGGGAGCGTTTGGGCGTCCGGCCCGGTGAAGTAAGCCCCGATGGGATGTGGAGCCTGGCGGAAGTTGAATGTCTGGGGAGCTGCGGCACGGGTCCGTGTCTGCAAGTCAACTATGACGTCTATGACGAACTATTGGATGACGCCGGCCTGGACGCCGTGATAGAGGCGTGCAAAAGCGGTCGCGTCGCAGAGTGGGGCAGCCCGGCGCTGCGGGGCTGAGTGATTGATGAACATGAGTTTTATGCGATAAATGGAGTGCAGGGAGAGCGCCACATGACTCAAAACAGCAACATTCGCACAAAGCCGGACAAACACCGCTATACATTTGAAGGGTTTGGTTCGGAAAAACACCCTAATTTTCTGCTCAGGGGCGCCGGAGACCTGAATAACTGGCCCCTCAGAGTGTATGAAGGAACGCACGAGGGCTATCAGGCCCTGCGCAAGGCGCTTCAAATGGCCCCAGGAGACGTCATCGGCGAGGTTAAGGCTTCCGGGTTGCGGGGTCGCGGCGGCGCGGGATTTCTCACAGGGCTTAAATGGTCATTCTTGCCTCAGGATACGCCCGACAAAAAATACACCCGCTACCTGGCGGCAAACGCCGACGAGGGCGAGCCGGGCACATTTAAGGATAGGGCTATACTCGAATACAACCCCCACCAGCTAATAGAGGGAATGATCATAGCAGCGTGGGCGATGCAGTGCCGCAAGGGTTTTATTTACTTCAGGGGCGAGTTCAAATGGCTCATTGACAAACTGGACGCGGCTATCAAGGAGGCCAGGGACGCGGGTTACTTAGGCCAAAACATACTGGGCAGCGGCCTTGACTTTGACCTGGATACCTACAGGGGCGCAGGGGCCTACGTTTGCGGTGAAGAAACGGCCCTTTTGAACAGCTTAGAGGGCCGCAGGGGCGAACCCAGGCAAAAGCCGCCTTTTCCGGCGGTCAAGGGCGCGTACGGTCAGCCTACCAATGTCAACAACGTGGAAACCCTCGCCAACGTGCCGGTCATCATGCGAATTGGCGCTTCGGCTTATGCGTCCATCGGGGTAAAAAACAATTCCGGCACCAGGCTCTTTGGCATTTCAGGCCACGTTAAAAACCCGGGACTGTTTGAGTTGCCAATGGGTACACCCCTGCGCTACCTGGTAGAAACCATCGGCGGCGGCACACTATCGGGGCTGCCCGTCAAGGCCATAATCCCTGGGGGCGCCAGCGCGCCGATACTGACGCCGGATAATCTGGACACCCCTATGGACTTTGACTCTTTGCATAGCGCGGGAAGCGAAGGCGGCTCCGGCGGCGTCATAGTCATGGATGAATCCACTTGCATGGTTCAGGCCGCCCTCCGCGCCATGCGCTTTTTTGCCCACGAAAGCTGTGGTCAATGTACACCGTGCCGTGAAGGATGTCACTGGGCCGAAATGATACTCAGCCGTATTGAATACGGCCAGGGCCGCAGGGGCGACCTGGAGCTTTTGGAAAGCCTCGTGTCCAGGATCATGGGCCATACCCTGTGTCCTCTGGGCGACGCCGCCTGCTGGCCCCTGGAATCCATTATTAAAAAATTCCGCCGTGAATTTGAAGCCCACATAGAGCAGGGCAAGTGTCCTGCCCACAGCGAGTCTGTTTTGGTCAGCGCCTGAGCTAATAATGTGTGCAAAAACAAAAAACCAGGGCTACTCTTAGATCATGTTTGAAACGCCTGTAATAGCAAAGCCAACCTTGCCGCTGCGGCGCGGGGCTGCCGTGAGGGCGGCATGGAAGCCGCTCCTGCTCAACTTGCTGCTGCCAGGAGCCGGATATTGGGTAATAGGCCAAAAGCTGAGGGCGCGCATACTCTTTTGTGTGTGGTGCCTGTTTTTGGCAATGGGCTTTTTGCAAATGCAGTTTGGTATGGTTAATGGCGTAAGAGGCGGCGTGTACACGCCTAAGCTGGATCCCTTTGAGTGGCTGCCCACGCTTGGCGCTATGGCCACAGCCGGGATTGGGCCTGCCTATGCCCTGTTCGCGGCATTTTTTGGCGGGGCGGGCAGTGAGCCGATACGCAACCTGACGCAGGAATATGGAGCTACTTACGTGATGATAGCCGGATTGCTCAACTGGCTGTGTTGCTTTGATATCTTTGACAGGACGACAGGCCGCTGGATGTGGCGCCTGCCAAAAGATGAGTTTGCAAAAATAAGGGACGCCGCAGCAGAAAACAGAGACGGCGACCGATGACGGCGGCGGTTGATTCCGAGGAATTAAATGCCAGAATTACAAGAGATCAGGGCAATTCACGACTTGCCGTTTCCAGACCTTATTTATAGGGCCGCGACTGTACATAGGGAACACTGGAACCCAAATCAAATTCAGTTCTGCACGCTGGACTCAATAAAGACGGGCGCGTGTCCCGAAGACTGCGCCTATTGCCCCCAAGCCGCACGGTTTAATACAGGCGTAGCCCCTGAGCCATTGAAAGAGCGGGAGAGGGTGCTGGATGGCGCCAGGCGCGCCCTGGCAAACGGTTCAACCAGGTACTGCATGGGGGCGTCCTGGCGTGAAGTCCGGGACGGAAGCGCCTTTGAGCAGGTGCTTGAAATAGTAAAGGACGTCGCCGCCCTTGGCCTGGAAGTGTGCGTCACGCTGGGAATGCTCAATGAAGATCAGGCCAAACGCCTGAAAGCCGCCGGGTGCGCCGTTTATAATCACAACATCGATTCCAGCCGGGCTTTTTACGAGACCATTGTCTCTACCCATACCTTTGAGCAGAGGCTACAGACCATACGCGCCGTGAGGGCCGCCGGGCTGGAAGTGTGTTGCGGCGGCATAGTTGGCATGGGCGAAAAAATTGAAGACAGTATTCACTTTTTGCATGAATTGACCCTGATGGACCCGCCGCCGGAGAGCATTCCCATCAATCAGTTGGTTCCCGTACCAGGTACGCCCCTTGAAGACATGGACCCGCCGCCGCCTCTGGAATTTATCCGCATGATAGCTGCGGCGCGGATACTCTTCCCCAGGAGCCGTATACGCTTGAGCGCGGGACGCGCAAGCATGAGTATCGAAACGCAGGCGCTGGCCTTTCTGGCGGGGGCCAACAGCATATTTACGGGCGAAAAATTGCTGATAACGCCAAATTCGAAAGCTGGTCAGGATCATGAAATGCTAAGCGCCATGGGTATGCGGGTTGAGTGATTTAATGCGTAGCATTTCGCTCGTCTTTGGCTATTTAGCGACATAGCAGACGGCGGAGTGTAAGGAGTTTTGGGAATAAAAGTGCGTTCGTGTTGTGTTATGTGAGTCAACGAACGGTGTTTTATTCGAGTCTATTCCAATTTTCCATAGCTGTGAACGA